>CACCCI010000008.1:0-52208 GCA_902544495.1 uncultured Prochlorococcus sp. | reverse complement strand
TTTTGCTTTAATTTAGCAATCTAAAATCATGGGGCAAATAGTTGGAATTGATTTAGGTACTACTAACTCTGTAGTCGGAGTTATAGAAGCTGGTCGTCCAATTGTTATTGCAAATTCTGAGGGATCTAGAACTACACCTTCAATTGTTGGATTTACAAAAGACAAAGAAATAGTAATAGGAGATCAAGCAAGAAGACAACTTGTTCTAAATCCTAAGAATACCTTTTATAACCTAAAGAGATTTATTGGTAGTGACTGGGATGAATTAGATGAAAATAGTATTTCTGTTCCTTACAATGTAAAGGCTAATAATACTGGAAGCGTTAGAGTTCTTAGTCCAAATACAGAAAGAGAGTACGCACCAGAAGAATTAGTGAGCTCATTAATTAGAAAATTAATTAATGATGCTGAAACATATCTTGGAGATACTGTTGATTCTGCAGTTATTACTGTCCCTGCTTACTTTAATGAATCTCAAAGGCAAGCTACAAAGGATTCTGCAATATTGGCTGGTATAAAGGTAGATAGAATTCTAAATGAACCTACAGCAGCAGCTTTAGCTTATGGTTTTGAAAAAAGTTCTTCTAATAATGTTTTGGTTTTTGATTTAGGGGGAGGAACATTTGACGTCTCATTATTAAAAATTTCTAATGGTGTGTTTGATGTTAAAGCAACTTGTGGAGATACCCAACTAGGTGGAAACAATTTTGATTCAAAAATAGTAGATTGGCTTGCTGAAAAATTTCTTGCTAAATATGAAATTGATCTGAGAAGGGATAGACAAGCTTTACAGAGATTAACTGAAGCTGCCGAAAAAGCTAAATGTGAATTATCTGGATTGCAAAAAACAAAAATATCCTTACCTTTTATCACCACAAGTAAAGAGGGTCCATTACATATTGAGGAGACCTTAGATAGAAAAATATTTGAATCATTATCTCAAGATCTTTTAGATAGATTATTAGAGCCTGTACAAATAGCATTAGAAGACTCCGGATGGAACGCAGAAGATATAGATGAGGTAGTTCTTGTGGGTGGCAGCACTAGAATTCCAATGGTTCAACAATTAGTAAAGACTCTTGTTCCTAATGATCCCTGTCAATCAGTTAATCCTGATGAAGTTGTAGCAGTTGGAGCTGCGATACAATCTGGAATTATTAGTGGTGATTTACAAGATTTACTACTAAATGACGTTACTCCCTTATCTTTAGGCTTAGAAACTATTGGTGGTCTTATGAAAGTGCTCATCCCTCGAAATACGCCAATACCAGTAAGACAATCTGATGTTTTTAGCACGTCTGAAGCTAATCAATCATCAGTCGTTGTTCAAGTACGTCAAGGAGAAAGGCCTTTAGCCTCTGAAAATAAATCACTTGGTAAATTTAGACTATCAGGAATACCTCCAGCTCCAAGGGGAATACCTCAAGTCCAAGTGGCATTTGATATAGATGCTAATGGTCTTTTAGAAGTAAGTGCAACTGATAGAACAACTGGAAGAAAGCAAACAGTTACAATTTCTGGAGGTTCAAACTTAAATGAGCAAGAAATAAATTCGATAATTGAAGAAGCTAAAGCAAAAGCTAATGAAGATAGGAAGAGAAGATCTGTAATTGATAGAAAAAACAGTGCTTTAACTCTTATTGCGCAAGCTGAGAGAAGACTTAGAGATGCTTCATTAGAATTTGGACCTTATGGGGCTGAGAGGCAACAACGAGCTGTTGAATTAGCCATTCAAGATGTTGAAGAGTATATAGATGATGATGATCCTCAAGAATTAGAAATATCAGTAAGTGCTCTTCAAGAAGCATTATTCGGCTTAAATAGAAAATTTGCAGCAGAAAAGAAAACTGATAATAATCCCTTACAAAGCATTAAAAATACATTTGGATCATTAAAGGATGAACTCTTTTCAGATGATTATTGGGATGAGGATCCTTGGGATAATCAAATGAATAGAAATTATAGAAATTCGAGGTATGGTAATTCTAGGGACGATGATCCATGGGACAATGACTACTTCCTCTAAAAAAGACTATTTGTCAATTTTGGGTTTATCCCCTAATTTCGACGATAAAGAACTTAAAAAGGCTTTTCGAAGAGAAGCAAGAAAATGGCACCCAGATTTAAATAAAAATGATCTTAATGCAGAAGAGAGATTTAAATTAATTAACCAAGCATACGAATATCTACGCAATCCCAATACAAGAAAAAGTATTTCGGATGAAAATATCCAGAGTGATTACGAAAATAATAATTTCAAGACAGGTTTTCCTGATTTTCAAGAGTATCTTGATTCTTTATTTGGATATGAATACTCACCAAAGAATTACGAGGAATATGATAATGAACCATTTGAGGATGAATCAATAAATACAAATTATGATGAATTTAATAATTATGAATACCCTACAACCTCTCCTGAAGAGCCGCCTCCAGTTAAACTCCACCAAGATATTGAAACAATTATTGAATTAACTCCTGAAGAGGCCTTAAATGGAGCTTCAATTTTGATAGAGCTTGAAGATGAAACCGTAGTAGAAGTCGATACTCCTCCTTTCGCTGGAGATGGTTGGCGATTAAGACTTGAAAATATTGCAAGAGGAGGTAAAGATCATTATCTACAGTTAAAAGTTCAAACCGAAAATGGTCTAAGAATAGACGGTTTAAGAGTTCTTTATAAACTAGAATTATTTCCTCATGATGCTCTACTTGGTTGTGCAGTAGAGGTCCCCACTCTTGATGGAAATGTCACACTTCAAGTGCCACCAAAATCCTCTACGGGAAGAATGTTACGTTTGAAAGGTAGGGGATTAACTTTCGAAGATAATGTAGGTGATCAATATGTTGAAATCTTGGTAGTGATACCTGCTGATATTAATGATGAAGAAATTGCTTTATATACAAGATTACAAGAATTATCACTTTCTGATTCTTAATCAAATATTATATAAATAGAAAAATCCATACTTATGAACATATTTGTTCTTTTATATAATTCAGGAACAGATAAGGAAGGAATTCATTCAATAGAACTAAAAGGCAGGACCATTGTTCTTATGTTTGAAGATGAGGATGATGCTACAAGATATTGTGGTCTATTAGAAGCTCAAGATTTTCCTTTGCCAACAGTTGAAATGATCAACATTGAGGAAATAAAAGATTTCTGCATTAAATTAGACTATGAATGTAAATTAGTAGAAAAAAATTTTGTACCTAAAACAGCAGAAGATAGGTTATTAATTTCACCACCACAAAAAAACCTAGAAGTTCAAAATTGGGAGGAAGACAAAAATAGTAAAAAAGATAACATTGATATAAAAACCATTAAGGAAAACCTTGAAAAGTTGCTTTAGCTACTAAAATATCAGAATAATCTTTAAACAAATAAAACATGACAACTGCATTATTTGAAACAGAAGTAGGCAACATTAATATTGAATTTTTCTCTGACGACGCACCTAATACAGTTAAAAACTTTACGAATTTGATTAGTGATGGTTTTTATGATGGTCTAGCATTTCACAGAGTTATTCCTGGATTTATGGCTCAGGGTGGATGTCCTAATACTCGTGATGGAGCATCAGGTATGCCTGGAACTGGAGGTCCTGGATATAATATTAAATGTGAAATTAATTCAAAAAAACATTTAAAGGGCTCACTTTCTATGGCTCATGCAGGAAAGGATACGGGTGGAAGTCAGTTTTTTATAGTCTACGAACCTCAGCCTCATCTAGATGGAGTTCATACTGTTTTTGGTAAGACTGATGATATTGATGTAGTTCTTAAACTTAATAATGGTTCAAAAATTCTAAAAGCAACTTTAAAATAGTAACTTAGCCTTCAAAAACAATACTAAATGTCTCTTTATCTAAATTAAATTTTCTTGTAGATGAATATAGAATTTCGTTATTAATAGTAAATTTAGTATTGATTAATTTGATGCTACTTTTTGGGTGCAATGCCTGTTCAATGTTTCTAGAAACAATAATTCCAATCTTTGTACTATTTTCATAATTAGATAAAAACTGAATAAATAATTCTATATTCTTTATTTCTTCATCAGTAATGTTGGAATTGGTTCTATTCTGATCATGCAAAATTCTCCAAACTAATTTTGGTCGATTCCAAAAAGCCAATAATCTTGGACTACTCTCTAGTTTGATATTAATGTTCTTATAACTGCAAAATTTAATAACGTCATTTTTTATTGGAACTAGATCAATAGATTTATATTTTCCGTCAAGAAAAATTGATATAAATGGATCGATATTCATCGAATTAGAATTATCTTCATCAATCATGTGGCCTAACTTGGTTTTTTTTACACTCAAATATTCTGCATTATTATCGTTTGGACAAATAACCAATGGAACTCTCTCAATAACTTCTATTCCATAACCACCTAATCCAGCAATCTTTCTAGGATTGTTTGTAAGTAATTTTAGTTTTTTTATCCCCAGATCGGTTAATATCTGTGCTCCAACTCCATAATTTCTTAGATCAGCTGGAAAACCTAATTTTTCATTAGCTTCTACAGTGTCTAGTCCACCATCCTGTAAACTATAAGCCTTTAATTTATTTATAAGACCAATACCTCTACCTTCTTGTCTCAAGTAAACAACAACTCCTTCTTCCTCCTTTTCTATCCTTGATAATGCAGCCTCTAACTGTGGTCTACAATCACAACGTAAAGATCCAAAAGCATCACCAGTTAAGCACTCTGAATGCATTCTTACTAGTACTGGTTCGCTTAATTTGGATGATTTTTGTTTAACTAATGCAACGTGCTCTGAACCATCAAGTTCATTAACATATCCATAAGCTTTGAAATTACCAAAAATACTTGGAAGTACCGCATCAGATTTTCTAAATACAAATCTCTCAGTTTGAAAACGATAACTAATTAAATCTGCTATTGATATTAATTTCATTCCCCACTGTTTTGCATACTCTTTAAGTTGTGGAAGTCTTGACATGGAGCCATCAGGATTTTGTATTTCGCAAATCACTCCAGCGGGATAAAGACCTGACATTGCCGCAATATCTACTGCCGCTTCAGTATGACCGGCTCTTTTTAATACTCCACCTTTCTTTGCTCTTAATGGAAAAATATGTCCTGGCCTTCTCAAATCATCGGGTTTTGTTTTGGGGTTTATAGCAACTTGAATTGTCTTTGCCCTGTCTTCAGCAGAAATTCCAGTAGTAACATTATTCTCAGGTCCAGCGTCAATTGATATCGTAAAAGCTGTTTGATTTTCATCTGTATTTCTATCTACCATTAATGGTAAATCTAAAGAGTCAAGTTTTTCACCTTGCATGGCTAGGCATATAAGACCACGACCCTCAGTAGCCATAAAATTAATTTGCTGTGGAGTTGCAAACTGCGCCGCACATATTAAATCTCCTTCATTTTCTCTTCTCTCATCATCTACAACAATTATGCATTCACCATTTCTTATAGCTGCTAACGCATCGCTGATAGGATCAAATTCAATTTTAAAAGATTCATTTATATCCAAAATTGTTCCATTATTTGATTTGGGACTTGTTTCTTTCATTATTCCTATCAATATAGAAAAATAGTGTTTTAGTTATCTTAAATTCAACACTTTATAATCCTATCTCAAAGTCTGCCAATTCAAAGAAATGAATGTTGCAATAGTAGGTGCTACAGGTTACGGCGGTATTCAAGCGGTAAATCTTTTAAAGAAAAATAAAAAATACAAAATTTCATTTTTAGGAGGTAATAAAACATCTGGTTCAAAGTGGAATGATAATTTCCCTTTTATTTATCTAGATAATGATCCTTATATAGAAGAAATTTCAGTTGATAATATTTCAAAAAATGCAGATTTTGCGTTGCTTTGCTTACCAAATGGCTTATCTTCAACATTGACAAGGAAATTATTAGATAGAGGACTTAAAGTTATTGATTTATCTGCAGATTATAGGTATAAATCTTTAGATGAATGGAAAAAAGTATATTCCAAAGAAGCTGCTATTTATAAAAGGAATGATGATGATTTATGTAAAGAGGCAGTTTACGGTCTTCCTGAAATAAATAAAGAAGCCATTTCAAAAGGAAGATTAATTGCATGTCCAGGATGTTATCCTACATCTGCTCTTATTCCATTAGCTCCCTATCTCTCTCAAGGAATTATTGAAAATGAAGGTATAGTTATTGACTCTAAAAGCGGAACCTCTGGAGGTGGTCGAGAACCAAATCAAAAGCTACTCTTATCAGAATGTGGAGAAGGTCTATCAGCATATGGATTAATAAACCATAGACATACCTCAGAGATCGAGCAAATGGCATCTTTAATTTCTGGAAATAAAATTGAACTGCTTTTTACACCTCATTTAGTCCCAATCTCAAGGGGTATGCATTCGACTATATATGGGAGATTAAGGGATCCAGGATTAACTTCTGATGACTGCAGAATTCTTCTGGATAACTATTATAGAAATTTTAAAAAATATTAAAGTCTTACCTGTAGATAAATTCCCATCAACAAAATGGGTTAAAAATACAAACCAAATATTACTTTCTGTTAAAGTTGATAATCGAAATGGAAGAATAATTATATTGTCTGTAATTGATAATTTGTTAAAAGGTCAGACTGGGCAAGCAATTCAAAATTTAAATATTATGAATGGATTTTCAATGGATGAAGGTCTTGATTTAACTAATAATTTTCCATAAAATTATTTCTTATCAAAAAACCAGCAAGAGAGATTGAGTGAGGTAAAATTTTATGCTCAAGCATTTGTATTCTTTTGGAAAGTGATTCAATATCATCATCATTTCTAATTGACAATGCAGCTTGCATTATCAATGATCCACTATCTACCTCTTCTTCAACAAAATGTACGGAACAACCAGTTATTTTTGAACCATTTAATAAAGAGTCCTTTATCGCAGAACCACCTTTATATGCGGGAAGTAATGAAGGGTGAATATTTATTATCTTATTCTTAAATTTATTAATAAAAAATGGAGTAACAATTTTCATCCAGCCTGCCATAACCACAAGTTCAACATCGTAATGAATTAAAGTATTTACAATTTCTATTTCAAATGACTCTTTTTGTAGAAAGTCTTTGCCTCTTATAATTTTATGAGGTATTTTTTTACTTTCAGCTCTCGTTATACATCCTGCATCATCTTTGTTAGTTATTAGAACTTTTATATCTATATCTAATTCTCCTTTTTCTGAGAGATCAATTAATTGCTGAAAGTTTGTTCCTTTCCCAGAAGCAAGTACACCTATCTTTAATTTAGGGGAAAATCTTCTAAATTCAGATATCTCAGGGGAAATTATGTAATTAAATGAACTATCCAAAGTTTTTTATTTTATCCAATGATAAATTCATATGAAATAAAAAAAACCCTCAATTTTAATTATTTTTATTCAAAAACATATTTATTTGAAGATAATAATTTAAACAAATTTAAATGATTCAAATCTATGTACTATTCGTACAGATATAATTAAATAATAAATAAAAGAAACAAATATATAAAATGAATGGAGATTTAAACTCTTGGGATAAATTTTGTAATTATCTTTGGTTTGATAAAAAATTAAATATTTGGTTAGACATAAGCAAAATTAATTTCACAAGTAAAGAGATAAAAAATTTAGAAGATAAATTTAAAGATGTTTTTTCATCAATAAAAGAATTAGAAAATGGTGCAATCTCAAATATTGATGAAAATAGACAAGTTGGACATTATTGGCTTAGAAATCCATCAATTTCACCCTCTTCAAAAATAGGAGAAGAAATTAGAGCAGATATTAATTCAATCTCTGAATTTGGAAAACAAATTTTAAATGGGGATATTAAGAATAAGAATTATCAGCAGTATACTGACGTTCTATGGATAGGAATTGGTGGAAGCGGATTAGGACCATTACTTATTACAGAGTCACTGCAGAAGTGTTCTAAAGGCTTAAATTTTTCTTATATCGATAATGTTGATCCTTTTTTAATTAGCGAAAAGTTAGAAGAGTTATCTGAAAAATTATCAACAACATTATTTGTAGTAGTAAGCAAATCAGGTGGTACGCCTGAACCTAGAATTGCTATGGAAATTATTAAAAGTCACTGCGAAAACAATTCTCTTGAATGGAATTCAAATGCTATAGCTATAACTATGAAAGGTAGTAAGTTATTTAAAAAAGCTACTTCTGAAAATTGGTTAAAAATATTTAATTTGCAAGATTGGGTTGGTGGAAGAACTAGTATTACAAGCTCTGTGGGATTACTTCCATTAGCTCTTATTAATGAAAATATCTCAGAATTTATCAGAGGTGCATCATTAATGGATGAAGCCACGCGTATAAGTGATTTTAAAAAATAATCCAGCAGCACTATTATCATCCGCATGGTATTTAACTGGGGATGGTATTGGAAAGAGAGATATGGTCGTATTACCTTATAGAGATAGGTTACAGGTTTTTAGTAAATATCTTCAGCAATTAGTAATGGAATCATTAGGAAAGAAATTTAATAGGAATGGTAAAGTAGTTAATCAAGGTATTTCCGTTTTTGGTAATAAAGGATCTACAGATCAGCATGCTTATGTTCAGCAACTGAGAGATGGTATTGATAATTTCTTTTGTATTTTTATTGAATTATTAGATTCTCCATCTACTAATATATTTGATGAAAAAGAGAATCCTAAAGAATATCTTTCTGGTTTTTTGCAAGGAACCAGATTAGCACTCTCTAGTGAAAACAGACAAAGTATCACTATTACGTTAGAAAAGTTAAATTGTTTTTCACTAGGTGCCTTAATCGCTTTATTTGAGAGGGCTGTATCCTTCTACGCTGAATTGGTAAATATAAATGCATATGATCAACCTGGAGTTGAAGCTGGAAAGAAAGCAGCTGCAAATATTATTGAGTATCAACAAAAAGTAAGTAATTTATTAGATGAAGGTGGAGAATATTCTATAAATGACATAACATCATTATTTGATAATTCAGTTACTGAACCTATATTTTTTATACTCCGTGAAATGTGTTTCGGTAATGATAATTATTTAGTTAAGGGCGATTGGTCAAATCCAAATTCATTAGTTATTCAAAAAATAAATTCTTAAACAACAATATTCATTATTTTTCCTTTAACAATAATTATTTTTCTTATTTCCTTATCTTGAATCCATTTTAATATGTTAGGTCTTTTAAGAGTCAATTCTTTAATTTGATCTTCACTCATATCATTATTAATATTTACTTTGTCTCTAACTTTTCCATTCACTTGTATTACTAGTTCATATGAATCTTCCTTTAGTGCCTCGGCATTAAAGGAAGGCCAGTGTTCTAAATGTACAGATTTTTTAAATCCTATAAGATGCCATATTTCTTCTGCAATATGAGGTGCAAATGGAGCCAACAAAATACAAAATGTTTTTAAAGCATCAATTTTTAAATTATTGTTTATGTCATTAATGGAATTTGATAATGAATTATAAAACTTCATTAGTTCTGAAATCGCAGTATTAAATTGGTTATTTAAGATGTCATTTGAAATTTCTTTTATAGCAATATTCATTGACTTTATTAAACTTTTTTCTTTATCTGGATAGGAATTAGATTTACTATTTATATCTTTTGCACAATTTATATAAAGTTTCCAAATCCTACTTAAAAATCTAAATTGTCCTTCAACATCTGTATCTCCCCATTCCAAATCTTTTTCTGGTGGTGCTTTAAATAATATAAACATTCTTGCTGTATCTGCTCCATATTTTTTAATTACTGATTCAGGGTCTATTCCATTATATTTAGACTTAGACATCTTCTCGAATAGAACTTCGAGTTTAGAATTGTCAATTGGATCCGTAGGATTTGATAAGTCAGTAATATCGGAAGGAGAAACATATTTACCAGTTTTATTGTTTTTATAGGCTGCGGCCTGAACCATTCCTTGCGTTAATAGTTTTTTGAAAGGTTCATCAATATCAAATAGTTCATTATCTCGCAAAGCTTTAGTGAAAAATCTTGCATATAACAAATGCAATATTGCATGCTCTACTCCTCCAACATATTGATCTACAGGTAACCACTTATTAATTTCATTCTTTTCAAATGGCTTAGTTGAACATTTTGAAGATGGGTACCTTAAAAAATACCAAGATGAACACATGAAAGTGTCCATAGTATCAGTTTCTTTTCTTGCCGCTATTCCACATTTTGGACATGTTGTATTTATCCAATTATTATTATCACCTAAAGCATTAATCTTGTTAGCGGAGATTTCAATATCTTTTGGTAATGAAACAGGCAAATCCGATTGGTTTAAAGGAACAGCTCCACATTTTTTGCAATTAACGATGGGTATCGGACATCCCCAATATCTTTGTCTAGAAATTAACCAATCTCTTAAACGATATTGAATTTTATTTTCGGCCCATCCATTATTTACTCCCTCCTCTGCAATTTTTAATTTAGCAATAGTATTTGCTATGCCATTGTATTGATTTGAATTAATTAGATATCCATTTTCTACATAAGCATTATCAAGCTCATTACTTTGTTCACTTTTATCCTTTACTATTACCTGTTTAATATCTATATTGTTTTTCTTAGCAAACTCAAAATCCCTTAAATCATGAGCAGGTACACCCATAACAGCGCCTGTACCGTATTCATCGAGGACATAACTTGCAACCCAAATAGGTATAGGTTCAGAATTAACTGGATTTATTGCTATTAAGCTCGTTTTTATTCCAATTTTTTCAAGTTCATTATTTTTATTATTTTTCAAATATTGTTTAAGATTTTCTATATCTTGTATGGTTTCTTGATCAGTAATTTTTTTAATTAATGAATGATTTACAGAAATTGCTAAATAAGTAACTCCAAATAAAGTATCTGGCCTTGTTGTAAATACGGTTATTTTCTTTTCTGGATTGGTATTGATATTGAAATTAATATTTGCACCAATTGACTTTCCAATCCAATTATCCTGCATTATTTTTACTCTTTCTGGCCAGTTATTTAATTTTTCTAAATCCTTCAATAACTCATCCGCATAATTAGTAATTCTTAAAAACCATTGCTTTAATAATTTTTTTTCAACTACTGCCCCAGATCTCCAAGATTTACCCTCTGAGTCAACTTGTTCATTCGCTAGGACTGTATTATCTATAGGATCCCAATTAACTTCTGATTCCTTTTGATATACAAGACCTGACTTGTATAACTCTAAAAATAGATATTGAGTCCAAATATAATAATTTTCATCACATGTTGCAAATTCCCTATCCCAATCAACTGATAGTCCCAAAAGCTTTAATTGTGACTTCATATGAGAAATATTTTTTTTAGTCCAGACACTTGGACTAATTCCTCTCTCAATCGCAGCATTTTCAGCAGGCAAACCAAAAGCGTCCCAACCCATTGGATGTAAGACAGATTTACCCTTAAATCTTTGGAATCGAGCTATTAAGTCTGTAATAACATAATTCCTAACATGTCCCATATGAAGATTACCTGAAGGGTAGGGAAACATTGATAAGGCATAAAACTTATCGCTATTCTCAGTTAATTCATCGGTTTTGTATAAATTGTTTTCTGTCCATATTGACTGCCATTTTTTTTCTATTTCAGATGGATTATATAAATTGGTATCAGCCTCATATTGTTTATCTGGAGAAATCACTTAATTTTTTTTTATTAAATTATTATTTTAATATCCATTGTATAAAATAGAAATAGATTGTTAAAAGGAATAATTTATAATTAAAATTTAAGATATATTAATTACAAATGAAAAATATAAGTTTTGAAAAATATCAAGGTAACGGAAATGATTTCGTAATAATAGATTCTAGAGGAAGTGAATTATATAAAAATTACAAGACAAATAAAATATTTGATATAAAAAAAATTTGCAACAGGCAATTTGGTGTTGGAGCGGATGGTGTGATTTTTATAGAAGAACCTAATGAAGATAATTATGCAAAAATGATAATTTTTAATTCTGATGGTTCTGAAGCACAAATGTGTGGAAACGGAATTAGGTGTTTAGTTGAGTATCTCCACGTAAATGATTCAATGAATCATAAAAATATAGAATATAAAATTGAGACTAAAGCAGGTTTAAAAATTGCAAAATATATAAATGATGAAATTACAGTAAAAATGGGAGTTCCAATTTTAGAATGTCAAAATATTCCAACAACAATAGAAAAAAAAATAAATTCAATTCCTTCACACGAATTTATTGAGAAAGATTTTAATAATATGGGTTATTCCGTAGGGATGGGAAATCCTCATTTAATATTCTTTGTAGAAGACATAGAGTCAATTGTTCTTTCCAGACTTGGTCCTATATTTGAAAAAAATGAATTATTTCCTGAAAAAACTAATGTGCATTTTTGTCAAATTTTAAATAGAGATAATATCAAAGTAAAAGTATGGGAAAGGGGTGCAGGACCAACCTTAGCTTGTGGAACAGGTGCTTGTGCTATCCATGTGGCAGCTTATAAATTAGGCCTTTGTAATTCTCAAACCATAGTAACCTTACCAGGAGGTAATCTTAAAATTGATTGGTCAAAAGACGATTGTGAAGTAATGATGACCGGTAATGCTAAAAAGGTTTTCTCAGGATCAATGTTAGTAAATTAATGGAAAATAATTTTATCTATTTAGATAATGCATCCACAACTCCATTATCTGAGAATGTTTTAAATATAATTAATTCAACTTATAGGAATTATTGGCATAACCCTTCATCTACATATGAGCTAGGGATAAAATGCTCTACATATCTTGAAAAAATTAGATCTAAAATTGCTTATATATTTGAAGCAGATCCAGAGGATATAATTTTTACATCTGGTTCTTCGGAATCGACAAATATTGTATTTAATAATATTTATGAGAAATTTAAAAATGGAAGGGTTGTTATTTCAAATGTTGAACATCAAGCAACAACTATTTGTGCTAATAAACTAAGAAACCAAAATTGGGATATTTACGAATGGAAAGTAAATAATGATGGAATTTTAAATATTTCTAATATCGAAAAATTTTTAAATAATAATACTAAGCTTGTATCAATTATTTGGGGACAAAGTGAAATTGGGACAATACAACCTGTCCAATTTATTGGTTCCAAATGTGAAGAATTAAATATAATGTTTCATTTAGATGGCACTCAAATATTAAGTAATGGAATATTCAGTTGGAAAGATCTTAAATGTGATTTTTTAAGTTTATCCGCGCATAAATTTGGAGGTCCAAAAGGAATCGGTATTCTTTTAACAAAAAAAAAGTCTAGACAAATTTTAAAAAATAATGACATATCACATACTCAGGAATTTTCAATTAGACAAGGTACACAAGCTTTGCCATTAATCGCTGGAATGTATGAATCACTAAAGAATATTGAAGGAAAAATAAAACTATATGATTACATAACTGAATTTCCTTCTAATAATATTAATAAACTTAAAAATTATTTTTTTCAAAAAATTAAAGATAATAATCATATAAAGATTACGGGTAGTATTAACCATAGACTCCCCAGTCATATTTCTTTTCTACTATTAAATAAACTATTTGAGCCTATAAGGGCCTATAAGATTGTTAATTTCATGTCAGAAAATAAAATAGCCATAAGTAGTGGAAGTGCTTGTTCAAGTTCATCTGGGAAACCTAGCTCAACACTTAAAAATATTGGTTTAAAAGATGATGAACTATATTCAAATATTCGTGTTACTTTAGGTTCAATAAACAATAAGTCAGAAATAGATAAATTTTTAGAACTTATTCAAATATGTATTGACAAATTTTAATGGAAACCAATTACAGACTACCTAAAGATTTAAATGAATCTCTTAAGAATATGGAGGATGCAATTATTCCAAGTTTATTAGATTCAAATAAAAGATTTACCATAGAATTTAATTTTGAAGGATTGAAGTTTAATAGAATTGGAATAACTATCTACAAGATATTGTCTAAAAATAATAATGTATTCATTACATTTGCTGATCAAGGTGCTGTGGCTTTGGCTCAAAGAGACTATCCAGATATAAAAGATAAAATCTTTACTTTTAAATCATTTAATGAATCAAATAATATAAATAATATTGATAGTGCAATGATATCGATACTACCTCAGCCATATGATTTCGATTCATTTGAACCAATGTCTGATAATTATCAAGGTACGCATTATTCATTAAATCCAAAATTTGAAGATGCCAATATTGGTATAGGAAGTGTTATCAGAGAGCGACGTAAAAACTTTGTCAAAACATGGAAAAATATTTATTTTCTGCAGCCTTTAAATAATGCTGCTCTTATGCATATTTATCCAAATAACTGGTTGCTTTTCAAAGAAGAAAATAAAAGATATTTTTTTAAAAAAGAATTTGAAATTAAACCCGACAATGAATCTATTTTTGTAAATTTATAGATTGAATGTGATAAAAAAAATATATTCATTTTTCTTATTTGTTCTAATATTAGTAACATCTCCTTTCTTAATAAGATATTTACTGGCAAATCAGAAAATAACTATTTTAAATAGTATTTATTTTAATTTCCCGGGAATAATTACTAAAAACAAAATATGTCCTACTTATGATGATTTATTGAATCAAACGCTTGATGATTCTTTTAGTGTATCCATTATTAATAATAAAGGGGAAATAATAAGTTCCTACAATGAGGATGTTCCAAGGTTACCAGCATCTAACCAAAAATTATTCTCATCAGCTTATGTTTTAAGTAAATATAAATTAAATAATAATTTAAAAACTTCCTTATTTAAAAATAAAAATGATTATTATTTACTCGGTCAAGGTGATCCAGATCTTAATTATGAAGATATAATCGAACTAATTTCAAATGTTAAAGAAAATAAAATTATTAACTTTAATATTGTAGAAATTGATTCAAAATTATATTGGCCTAATGGTTGGACAAATACTGATAAACTTTACGAATATGGATCTCCAATTACATCTCTTGCAATTGAAAGTAATCAAAATAAATATGATGATATTTATGCATTAAAAAATTTTATTAAAAATTATTTAAAAAATAAATTTCCAAATTCAAAAATAAATATAGATTTTTTTGATTCAGAAAAAACTTTTTATTTAAAAAATATTAAAGAGATAAATAAAGTATATTCAACTCCAATTCTTTCATTATTAACTCTAACAAATTCTGAAAGCCATAATTTTACGGCTGAATCTCTTTTTAAAAATGCCTCAAATACATGGAATGATAATAACTATATAAAATTGAAAAGATGGCTTGAAAATAAGGGCCTCCCAGCAACTAATGCATACTTTGCAGATGCTAGTGGATTGTCTCGAAAAAATAAAATTACAACAAAGTTAGTTGTATTGTTTTTAGATAAAATGAGATATTTTAATGATTTTAAAGCTTATCAATCTACACTTTCAATTACTGGCGTGAGAGGAACATTAGCTAAAAGATTCGTAAATAGTGAATTATCTGGAAAGTTTTTTGGAAAAACTGGGACTCTTTCAAATGCTTTTGCATTATCTGGCTTTTTGTATAAAAATGAAAAACCAATAATTGTAAGCATTATCCAAAATTCTAATAATATTGATAAAGAAAAAGCTTTTAAATTATTACGTGATGTTTATTTTTTGAAATCTTGCTAATAAAAATATTATTTAAAATATTCTTTTAAATCCCTTTCAACAGAGGGTGGTACCATGTGATTAATTTCACCCCCAAATTTTGCAACTTCTTTTACTAAAGAACTACTAAGAAAACTATAGTTTGTATTTGTAGATAGAAATATAGTCTCAATATCATTTTTAAGAGATTTATTTGTATGAGCAATCTGAAGTTCATACTCAAAATCACTCATTGCTCTTAAGCCTCTAAGAATAAGATTAGCTTTGAGATCATTTGCACAATCAACAGTGAGTCCAGAATAAGAAATAACTTCAATATTAGGTAAATGAGAAAGAGAATTTTTTATTTGTATTATTCTTCTTTGAAGATTAAATGTTGGTGTTTTAGATGTATTTTCTAAAACAGCAACAACTATATTGCCAAAAATTTTTTCAGCCCTTTCTATTAAATCAAGATGCCCGTAAGTTAAAGGATCAAATGTACCTGGATAAAGAATTTTCATGAATTTATTATGATCGAATAAGAAATTTAGTTAAAATAAGATTATTAGATAAATTAATTATGACATTAAATCTAGAAGCTAAAAAAACCTTATTAAGAAAAATACCTCACGGATTATTTATTTGCGGTGTTAGAGACGAGGATAAAAATGAAGTAAATGGATTTACTGCAAGTTGGGTAACTCAAGGATCCTTCAACCCCCCATTAGTTGTAATGGCTGTTAGAGCAGAGGGTTCGAGTCATGAAATAATAAAATCTACCAATAAGTTCTCATTAAATGTGCTCAAAAGTGATCAAAAGGATCTAGCAGCTGTATTCTTTAAACCCCAAAAAGCATTAGGAGGTAGATTTGAATCTGTTGAATTTAATTTAGGTGAGCTTGGATTGCCTATTTTGGTAGATAGTGTTGGTGGAGTTGAATGTGATGTTGTTGGAAGTGTTATTCATGGAGACCATACAGTTTTTGTTGGAGAGGTTAAATCTGCATATTTGAATAACGATGTTGACTCACTAAATTTATCTTCAACTGGCTGGAATTATGGAGGTTAATCACTATAAATGAGTAATTCCTCTATCGAAATAATAGATAACAAATATAATTTTAAAATTGAATATAAATTAATTAATAATAAGGAGCTATTAAAATCAAGATTATCCGAAATTCCAAAGTCATCTGGTTGTTATCTTTTTAAAGATATAGATAATAACTTACTTTATATTGGTAAATCTAAAAAACTTCGCAGTAGAGTAAGTAGTTATTTTAATAATTTTTCAGATTTAACTCCCCGATTAAGTTTGATGGTTCGTCAAATAACTGAAATAGAAATTATAGTCACAGATAGCGAATATGAAGCATTAAACTTAGAGTCAAATTTAATTAAAACAAACAAACCATACTTTAATATTCTTTTAAAGGATGATAAGAAATATCCATATCTTTGCATAACGTGGAGTGAAAAATATCCTCGAATATTTATTACAAGAAGAAGAAGAAATAGAAATAATTTAGATAGATATTATGGACCTTATGTAGATGTCGGATTATTAAGGAAAACATTATTTACCATAAAAAAAATATTTCCGCTTAGACAAAGGCCAAGGCCAGTCTATAAAGATAGAACTTGTTTGAATTATTCAATAGGAAGATGTCCAGGTGTTTGCCAAGAAGTAATATCATCTGACGATTATAAAAAAATAATGAAACAAGTTTCTATGATATTTCAGGGAAGGAATGATGATTTAGAAATATTTTTACAAAAAAAAATGCTGCAATTTTCAAATGATTTAGATTATGAGAATGCAGCAAAAATAAGGGACCAAATTACAGGTTTAAAATTATTAACTGAATCACAAAAAATATCAATACCAGATTCTTCAATTAATAGAGATATCTTTGGAATTATTTCAGAAAAAAATGTAGCTAGTATACAAATTTTCCAAATGAGATCTGGTAAGCTCATTGGGAGAATTGGTTATAGCCAAAAATTAAATAATGAAGATGAAAATCTTATACTACAAAGGGTATTAGAAGAACATTATATGAATGTTGAAGGAGTAGAAATACCTTCAGAAATTCTTATCCAATATAAACTTCCAAAACAAACAACAATAGAGGATTGGTTAACGGAGCTAAGAAAAAAGAAAGTAAAAATCATAATCCCAAAAAGAAATAAAAAACATGAAACTGTAGAGATGGTTTTAAAGAATGCGAAATTAGAATTAGATAGAATATTAAATGGGATACAAGATAATGAATCATCAATTGAGGATCTTGCCCAAATACTTGAATTAAGCGAACATCCTAAAAGAATTGAAGGTTATGATATAAGCCATATTCAAGGTACAGACCCAGTAGCATCACAAGTCGTATTTATTGATGGAATTCCTTCTAAACAGAATTATAGGAAATATAAAATTAAAGATCCAAACGTTTTTATAGGACATAGTGATGATTTTGCTTCGATATATGAAGTAATACATAGAAGATTTAGAAAATGGTCAATATTTAAAAAAAGCGGAGGGGATTTTTCAATATTAAATAATAAAACGAATAGCAAATTAGACAATGAACTTCTATCAGATTGGCCTGATTTAATAATGATTGACGGAGGTAAAGGGCAGTTAAATGCAGCTATTAAAGCATTAAAAGAATTAAATCTTGAGGAAGAAGTTACTATTTGTTCATTGGCAAAAAAAAATGAAGAAATATTTATTCCAGGCTTTACAAAGTCTCTTGATACTGATGAAAATCAAAAAGGAGTCCTTCTATTAAGAAGGATAAGAGATGAAGCACATAGATTTGCATTATCTTTTCATAGAGACAAAAGATCCAAGAGAATGAATAGATCACAATTGTCCCAAATCAGTGGGTTAGGTCCTGCAAGAATAAGAGAATTGCTTGAGCATTTTAAATCAATAGACGCAATAAGAATAGCTAGTAAAGAGGATTTATCAAAAGTTAAAGGACTTGGAAAAAATTCAGTAAATGATATATATGAATATTTTCACGAGTTATAAATATTAATTAATTTTTGAAAAATAGATTTCTTGATATTGTTAAATATAACTATATTAAAAATATATATTTTGAAATTAATCTAGTAATTTGACAGCTGAAACATATCTCTGGTTTAAATCACTGCACATTATTGGTGTAATCGTTTGGTTCTCGGGACTTTTTTATTTAGTAAGACTTTTTATATATCATGAAGAATCTAAAAATATGGATAATGAATTAAAAATTGCCTTTAATAAACAATACACCTTGATGGAAAAAAGGCTGGCAAATATAATAACAACTCCTGGGATGATATTAGCTTTAAGTATGGCTATATGCATGGTTGTTATGCAGCCAAGTTGGTTAAGTGAGAAGTGGTTGCAAATAAAAATTTCTTTTGTTTTGGGATTAGTAATTTATCATTCTTATTGTTACAAAATAATGTATTCATTACAAAATGGTACCTCAACTATCTCAGCAAAAAAACTAAGATTATTAAATGAATTGCCTACCTTGTTATTATTTATAATTGTACTTTTAGTTATTTTTAAAAATAATTTTCCAACTAGTATTGCTACATGGAGTGTAGTTGGACTTGTTATTTTCATGTTGGCTTCAATACAATTATATGCAAAGATTAGAAAGAAAAATGAGAATTCATTAAGTAATGAATAGGGAAGACTTAATAAAATTAACTTCCAATATTAATAAATATAGTTGTCCTAAAAATATTAATTTTCACTGTCATACAAAATTTAGTGATGGAAGTCTAGAACCGCATGAACTTTTAGAACAAGCTTATAAAAATAACTTAAAATTTTTATCAATTACCGATCATCATACAATTAAAGCTCATGAATATATAAAAAAAAATAATATACTCAAAAATTATCCTAAAGATTCTTTTACATTAATATCCGGCATAGAAATTAATTGTTTGATTTTAGGATGTTTAGTACATGTAATTGGATTGGGAATAGATATTAAAAGTAGATACCTAAATCCCTATGTACTTGGAGAATCCCCAGTAGGTAATGATTTAAATATTAAATCAGTTATTAAAGCAATAAATTTAGCTGGTGGTTTATCATTTCTTGCACATCCAGCTAGGTACAGGATTCCTTTTTATAAATTAATTCCAGAGGCCAAAATACAAGGTATTGATGGGATAGAGGTTTGGTACGATTATGAACTTAATGAAATATGGAATCCTAGTTTATTTGTATGTTCTGAAATAGATAAATTAGCAGATAAATATTCAATGCTAAAAACATGCGGAACAGATAGTCATGGACTTTCACTATTAGGCAGATAATTCAGAATTCGTTTTTTTCAATTATTGAATCAGTATTAATAATTATGCTCTTTAAATTTTCAATGACATCAGAAGAATCATTATTCCACATTTTCCTATTGATAATTTCAAGAAATCTTTGTGCAATATCTCTTAAAGCCCATGGATTATTTTCTAGAAAGAAATTCCTAAGATCCCGATCACATAACCATGATTTATAAACTTCTTCATAACACCAATCTGACACTACTTCAGTAGAAGCATCAAAAGCATATAAGTAATCTAGTGTCGCTGAAAATTCAAACGCTCCTTTATAACCATTATCTTTCATTCCATTTATCCATTTAGGATTAAGAATTCTTGATATAACAACTTTATTAATTTCATCTTGTAATTTTGAAATTTTAGATAATCCAAATTTAGATAAATCACCATGATACATTTCAGGTAATTTACCGCTCAATTTTTTTACTGCTGAAGATAAACCACCTTGAAACTGATAATAGTCATCAGAATCTAAAATATCATGTTCCTTATTATCTTGGTTATGAAGAACTAACTGCACATTTTTAAGAGCATTTTCTAATGATTTTTTATCCTCTATAGGTTCAAGATTATCACTATAAATCCACTTACTCCAATTAAGAAAAGATTCTCCAAAATCATCTATATTTTCCCAATTAGAATTTGAAATAAGTTCTTGTAGACCAGCTCCATATGAACCTGGTGCTGACCCAAATATACGATTAATTGGATCACCATCTTTTAGTGCTCCAGCAAGAGGGTTAAATTTTTCATTCTCATTAAGATTTGATATTAGATTTATGGCTTTAGAAGTTAGTTTGACTAACTGAGGAAATGCATCTCTAAACATTCCTGAAATCCTTAATGTAACATCTACTCTTGGTCTATCTAGAACAGATAATGGGATAATTTCTAAGTCAACTACTCTTCTTGAGGGTCCATCCCAAATAGGTTGTACACCTAATAAATATAATATTTGACAAATGTCTTCTCCACCATTTCGCATGGTGGATGTTGCCCATACAGATATTGCTATATTTTTTAAATCTTCTCCATTTTCTTGCTTGTATAAATCGATAATTTGAGAAGCAGATTTACAACCAACACTCCATGCTGATTCAGTGGGCAGTCCCCTCGAATCAACTGAAAAGAAATTTTTACCAGTGGGTAGAGCTTCAGTTTTACCTCTCGTAGGGGCTCCAGATGGACCACTTTTTACATATTCGCCATTTAATGAATTAATAAATGATAATTTTTCATTATATGGAGAATTAATGATTGGATTTAGTATCTCATTTTTTAATAATAAAAAATAATTATTATGTTTTTTATCATTAAAGAAATAGTCTATTATTTTCTGATTTTTATATTTTTCTAAATATTTTATATTGGTTTTCTTTTTGTAAAAAAACATATAAATAATAAATTTTGCTTGTTGTTCCAAAAACTCAATAGCCATTCTAAAATTTAAAATTTTTTTATTTGAAAAACTCAATAATATTTTTTTATCCTTTTCAGTTAACTTTTGATCATATTTATTTGTCCAAGGATTCAAATCTAATTTTAAATTTTTCGCAATATATTGCACAATACCAATACGATTGGTATTTGGAACCCTGGCAATACACAAGAATAAATTTAATTCATTAATTTCATTCTGCCTATTGCCAAATACATGCAAACCTGTTCTAATTTGAGACTCTTTAATTTTACAAAGAAAGGAATCAATTTCTTCTATTTGAATATTTTTATTCTTTAAACTAATTTCACTAAAATCTTTTTTAATAAATTCAAAAATGGATTTTTCTATTATCTCAATACGATTAGAATTTAATAATTTCGCTTCACAATATTCGTCTAAATAACTTTCTAATATTGAATATTTTCCATATAATTCTGACCTATCTAAGGGAGGGGTTAAATGATCAATAATTGTGGCAGCAGTTCTTCTTTTAGCTTGGGATCCTTCTCCAGGATCATTTACGATAAAGGGATATATATTAGGTATTGCAGGACAAATAATATTTGGAAAACATTTATTACTGAGACCTATAGATTTGCCAGGTAACCATTCAACAGTCCCATGTTTACCAATATGGCATATAGCATTTGCTTTAAAAACTTTTTCAATCCAAAAATATTGTGCTAAATATCTATGGGGAGGTGGAAGATCAGGAGAATGAATATCTCTATCAGTGTAAGTGTCATAACCACGTTGAGGTTGAATCAATAATGTTATTTTTCCAAATCTAAGACCATTTATTGAGAAGCCTTCATTATCTAGATCGATGGCATCAGATGGCTTACCCCAACGATTAACAATAATATTTTTTGGATCAATTTCTAAATGATTCCAATATTTTAAATATTCACTAAGTGGTAAGAAATCTAATGGTTTATTATTTTGAGATTCAATATCATTAGTTCTAGTTTTTATAAGTATTGACATTAATTCTGAAGAATCTTGAGGATAATTACAAGATCCAAGGTCATAACCCTCTTCTTTTAACCAATTAAGAATATTTATTATTGAAGATGGTGTATTTAGACCAACGCCATTACCGATTCTTCCGTTTTTTACTGGGTAATTACTTATTACTAAACAAATTCTTTTATCAAAATTATTAAGTTTCTGAAGTTTCACATAATTTGTTGCAAATTTTGAAATCCATTCAATACCTACTTGATCTGCTTTGTAACTAGTTATTTCACTGTAAAGTGTATTTTTTTTTGATATTATTTCTTTAAAAGCAGATGGAGATGTGGTAATTCTTCCATCAAATTCGGGAATAATTATTTGCATTAATAAATCAGATGAATTCATTCCAATTGATGAATTTAACCAATTTTTTTTTGATATATTAGAAGAGAGAAGCTGTAAAATTGGGATTTTAAGAGAAGTAAAAATATTTGTAGAATTTTCAATTAAATCATTATTTTTTATTTGAGATGAAGAAAATGAAGTTGTTGTAATTATTATTTTAATATCTTCTTTTTTAAAAATTTCTATTAATTTCTTTTGAATAATTTGATCTTTTAGAGTTGAAATAAAAAATGTTTTAGGAGATAGTCCGCATTTTCTTAACTGCAAGTTAAGTTTTTCGTTTACTTCAATTTCATTAGCCAAAAAAAGCGATTTATAGGATATTATTCCTATTTTTTCTCCTTTTTCAATTTTCCAATCATACAAATAAGGATCTGCATAAAAAGAAATCTTCAAAAACTCATTAGGAATTAATGTTTCATCTTTTTTTAGGTAATTTAAACAATTAAGAAATTTTCTATAATTATCCAGTCCTCCAGATCTTAGTAATTTAGAAATATTTAATGCTACATCTTTATCTATACTACTAATTTCACATAAGGAAACTTCCTGATCAAGGGTACCTGACAGGATTACTAACTTCCTCTTTTTATCAATTGCTTGCCAATTTATGAGTTGTTCAATTCCATAGTTCCATGTACCTTTATCTCCAAATAATCTTAGTACGACAACTTTTGCATGATTAATTGTTTTTAATAGATAATTATCTATTTGAGCTGAGGAATTTAAATTAGAAATTTCTAAAGCTCTAATATTATTTTTTAATGAAGCAAATTCTTTTTCTAACAATAAGTTCGATAGGAGATTTAAATCAGCCTTGACACTTGTTATAAAAATAAAATCTGCAGCTGGTTGTTCAATTAAATCATCCTTATTCTTTTCATTTCCTGCTATATTTAATATCCTGTGCATTTTTATATATAAATAAGGTTTAGAATACGTAAGTAGGATAAAACAAGTTTACCTTAATTAAATAAATTAAATATGCATGAATTTCTTCCATACGCCTGGTTCGAAGGTAAATGTATTCCGTTTAAAGAAGCAAAAATATCAATAGCTACTCATGCACTACATTACGGTACTGCTGCATTTGGAGGAATGCGAGCGATACCTAACCCAACAAACAAAGAAGAATTCCTTTTGTTTAGAACTGATAAACATATAAAAAGATTATCTCAAAGTGCAAAATTACTATTAACTGAAATTTCTGAAGAATATATTTTTAAAGCCTTAGAAGAAGTTATAAAAAGGAACAAGCCAGAAAAACCTATTTATATAAGACCATTTGTATATACAAGCGATTTAGGTATAGCTCCAAGGTTACACAATATTGAAACAGATTTCTTTATTTATTGTATTGAACTAGGAGACTATCTATCTCCAGATGGTGTTTCTTGTAGAATGAGTAGTTGGACAAGGCAAGAAGATAGATCTCTCCCCTTAAGAGGAAAAATAAGTGGAGCATATATTACTAGTTCATTAGCCAAAACAGAAGCTAGTTTATCGGGTTTTGATGAAGCCCTGCTATTAAATTCAAGTGGTAAGGTAAGTGAAGCTAGTGGTATGAATTTATTTATTGTAAGGAATGGAGACTTAATCACTCCTGGTGTTGATCAAGATATCCTTGAGGGGATTACAAGAGCTAGTGTAATTGAATTAGCAAAATCATTTGGAATAAATGTAATTGAGAGGCCTGTTGATAAAACAGAATTATTAATAGCAGATGAAGTTTTTCTAACTGGTACAGCAGCAAAAATTACACCCGTTAAAAAAATTGAATCAACTGAATTAAATGTTGAAAGACCAATAATGAATAAATTAAAAAGTAAGCTTATAGAAATAACAGAAGGGCGTTCTCAAGATTATGATAATTGGGTAACAAGAATTTCACTAAAATAAATTAATTTTTACCTTAAAAATGGAATCTTTCAGAACCTATCTAAATAGAGATGAAAAACCATTAATTATTTTTGACGGAGGTACTGGAACATCTTTTCAGAACCTAAATCTTACTGCAGATGACTTTGGAGGAAAAGAATTAGAGGGATGTAATGAAAACCTTGTTTTATCTTCGCCGGAGGTAGTTGAGAAGGTGCATAATTCATTTTTAGAAGCAGGTTGTCATGTTATAGAAACTAATACATTTGGTGCCTCATCAATAGTACTTGATGAATATGATATTGCGGATAAGGCTTATGAGATAAATAAAAATGCTGCATTTATAGCAAAAAAAGCTGCTGACAAATACTCATCAATTGATAAACCACGGTTTGTAGCAGGTTCAATTGGGCCAACAACTAAATTACCCACCTTAGGACATATAGATTTTGATGAATTAAAGCAATCATATAAAGAACAAATTTATGGTCTTATAGATGGAGGAGTTGATCTTCTTTTGATTGAAACTTGTCAGGATGTTTTACAAATTAAATCTGCCTTATTAGCATCAAAAGAAATTCTTGAAAGTAAAAATATTGATATACCTTTAATGGTATCTATAACAATGGAAACAACAGGTACTATGCTTGTTGGATCTGATATTGCTTCTGCATTAACAATATTAGAGCCATTTAATATAGATATCCTTGGACTTAATTGCGCAACTGGTCCAGAACAAATGAAGGAACATATTAAATATTTGTCTGAAAATTCTCCCTTCGCTATAAGCTGTATTCCCAATGCAGGTCTTCCTGAAAACATTGGAGGTGTAGCTCACTATAGGTTAAAGCCAATAGAATTAAAGATGCAGTTAATGAATTTTATATATGATTTTAATGTTCAATTAATAGGTGGATGTTGTGGGACAACACCTGAACATATTAAATACCTGTCTTCAATAATTGATGAAATTATTGATAATGAAAGGGCTAACAACAATGGTAAGAAAAATTCCAGCGGTTTTATTCCATCTGCCTCATCAATATATAACTCTGTGCCATATAAACAAGACAATTCAATTTTGATAGTAGGAGAAAGATTGAATGCAAGTGGATCAAAAAAGGTAAGGGAGTTATTAAATAACGACGATTGGGATGGACTAGTTTCAATTGCCAAGCAACAACAAAAAGAAAATGCACACGTTCTTGATGTTAATGTCGATTATGTTGGAAGAGATGGAGTGAAAGATATGAAAGAAATAACTTCAAGACTAGTTACTAATATTAATTTGCCATTAATGATTGACTCAACAGATGCTGACAAAATGGAAAGTGGATTAAAGTCAGCTGGTGGTAAATGTATTATCAATTCAACCAATTACGAAGATGGCAATGAAAGGTTTGATCAAGTACTAAATTTAGCCTTAGGGTATGGATCAGGTCTTGTTGTAGGAACTATTGATGAAGATGGAATGGCAAGGAATGCAGATAAAAAATATAACATTGTAAAACGAGCGCTTAATAGAACAAGAGAATGTGGCTTGTCAGATTATGAACTATTTTTTGATCCATTAGCTCTGCCAATATCTACTGGGATAGAGGAAGATAGATTAAACGCTAAAGAAACAATTACTGCTATATCAAAAATTCGTGAAAATTTCCCAGATATTCATATCATACTGGGGATATCAAACATTAGTTTTGGTCTTTCACCATTATCAAGAATTAATTTAAATTCAATATTTTTAGATGAATGCATTAAAGCAGGATTGGATTCTGCTATCATCGCACCAAATAAAATTTTACCATTATCAAAAATTTCTGAAGAAACTAAAAAGCTTTGCTTAGATTTGATATATGACAAAAGAGAATTTGAAGATGATATTTGTATTTATGATCCGTTAGTAGAATTAACAAAGGCTTTTCAAGATTTATCTATTCAAGATTTCAAAAAAGCATCTTTAGAAAATAAAAACCTAACTCTGGAAGAAAGTCTAAAAAATCATATTATTGATGGAGAAAAAATAGGTTTAGAGGATCAATTAAATAAAGCGTTAAAAAAATACAAACCTCTTGAAATAATTAATACTTTTTTACTTGATGGGATGAAAGTTGTTGGAGATTTATTTGGTTCAGGTCAAATGCAATTGCCATTTGTGCTCCAATCAGCAGAAACAATGAAATTTGCCGTTTCAATTTTAGAACCATATATGGAAACTGTTGATGAAAACATATCAAATGGAAAACTCTTAATAGCAACTGTTAAAGGCGATGTTCATGATATTGGAAAAAATTTGGTTGACATAATACTTACAAATAATGGTTATGAAGTAATAAATCTTGGAATAAAGCAAGATGTTTCAGCAATTATAGATGCACAAAAAAAGTACAATGCAGATTGCATCGCTATGAGTGGATTACTTGTTAAATCAACTGCATTTATGAAAGATAATTTAGAGGCTTTTAACAATGAGAATATTAGTGTACCAGTAATATTAGGAGGCGCAGCTTTAACCCCAAAATTTGTAAATGAGGACTGCAGCAAAATATATAAAGGGAAAATATTGTACGGAAAAGATGCGTTCACTGATCTTAAATTCATGAATGAATATATGGATAATAAAAAAAAGGGTAATTGGTCAAATACAGATGGTTTTATAAACAATGAGGGTATAAATACTAATTTAGCCTCATCAAAATCCAACTCTCAAGCTGTTAAAAAATCAATATCCATTCATACCGAGACTTCCAAATTAAATTTAAAGGAAAATTTTATAAGATCTAAATTTATAAATGAAGAAGAACCAATCCAAGCCCCATTCTTGGGAACGAAAGTCTTGAACGTCGCTGATATAGATTTAAATAAATTAATCTTTTATCTAGATACAAAAGCTCTATTTAGCGGACAATGGCAAATTAAAAAAGGAAAAAACCAAAGCGTAGATGAATACAATTACTATTTGGATTCATATGCTAAACCATTGTTAGATCGATGGTTAGAGACAATTATAGAAAATAAACTTATTTCACCCAAAGCAGTTTATGGATATTTCAGATGCGGGAGAAAAGATAATAGTATTTTCTTATTTGATGAGAAATCATTAAATAAGATTTCCCAATTTAATTTCCCAAGACAAAAATCTGGGAATAATTTATGCATAGCTGATTTTTATTGTGATTTAGAAAATGATAAACCGATAGATATATTTCCTATGCAGGCAGTAACTATGGGTGATATAGCTAGTGAATATTCGCAAAAATTATTTAAAGAAGACAAATATAGCGATTATTTATTATTCCATGGACTTACAGTTCAATTAGCAGAAGCTCTTGCTGAGTATGTCCATGCAATAATTCGTATTGAATGTGGTTTTAGGACTGAAGAACCAGACAAAAATAGAGAAATACTAGCTCAAAAATATAGAGGAGCTAGATATTCTTTTGGTTATCCTGCATGTCCAAAAGTATCTGATTCAAACATACAATTATCATTACTGGATGCAAAAAGAATAAACTTGACCATGGATGAATCTGAACAACTTCATCCAGAACAAAGTACTACAGCTATCATTTCACTGCACTCAAAAGCTAAATATTTCAGCGCTTAACCTAAATCTTTAGTTGTTTTCTAAATATTCAATAACTTCTTCCTGTAGTTCTTCCATCGTTTCATTATCACCCAGATCAAGTCCCTCACCCGCCGCGTCCTGTGTTAACTCAAGATAATATGAAGCACCATCACTAGATAAAAATTCTAATGCAGAAGTTTCACCACTATCTTTAAAAGCTTCATAAAGAGCTTTAAATGCTATGTTTTCAGTAAAGTCCCAATCCATAATGAAAAAAACCTTATTAGAATTATTACCTCCTTACCCCCCATACTCGTCAACCTTTTTTAAAGAAATGTTGGTGTTTTATTATTATTAAAAAAATCTATGAACATAAATAATCAAGATCAGCTCAATGTTTTAGGAAAAAAAATTGAGGTTTGTAGTTGCGCACCTATGACAGGGTGGTTCAGAGATGGATTTTGCAACTATGACAAAAATGATGGGGGAAATCATTCCATATGTTGTGTAATGGATGATAATTTTCTGAAATATAGTAAATCACAAGGTAATGATTTAATAACTCCCATGCCTATTTATTCCTTCCCAGGACTAAAGGATGGTGATCATTGGTGTATTTGTCTTGATAGGTGGAAGCAAGCATTATTAGACGGTCTTGCACCAAAAGTCATATTAGAATCAACGAATATTGTAGTCTTAGAGTCAGTACCTCTGGAGAAATTGAAAGAATATCAATTTAATAAAAAGTAATTACAAGTTTATTTTTTTTTTTAAAATGATAATGATAAATTTTTTTAAATGAGTTTAGAAATATATTGGAAAAAAGCACTAGAACAAACTCGATTATCAATTGATGATGAATCATTATATCCTCTTAAAACTGATATTATTACAAGAGACTTATATGAAAAAGACGACTTCATAATTAGGAAACTCGATACTACAAAATTTAATAAAAAAAAAATTTATGGTCCTAAGCAAAATCCATTTAGTCCTTGGGACAAAATACTAGAAATTGATAAAATTGGTGATGATCATCAACTAATATTAAATAAGTATCCTGTACAAAAAGGACATATTTTACTTATTACAAATGAATGGAAACCTCAAAATGGATGGTTAGATATTAAAGATTGGAGAGCGATCCAACAAGTTAATAAAGATACTAGTGGATTATGGTTTTTCAATAGTTCTCCAATTGCGGGAGCAAGTCAACCTCACAGGCATTTTCAACTTCTGCGTAGATCTAAAGGTGAGATATCATGCCCTAGAGAAAAGTGGTTTTTAGAGATGAATTCATATCAAGATCTAGATAGTAAGCTGAAAAAAAATATTATTGTATCCAAATTTAATTTTTTAGAAAATCCATCATGTCTTTTTAAATTTTACTTAGAATTATGCAAGAAATTAGGACTTGGGGACCCTATTAGTGATAAGAAACCGATATATCCTTACAATATTTTAATAACTAACAAATGGATCGCTATTGTAAAAAGAAAAAATGATCATATCCATGGTTTCAGTATTAACGGTTTAGGATTTGCAGGATATCTATTAGTAACTGAAAATTCAAATATTAATTACTTAAAGAAATTTGGACCCGAAAAACTTCTAGAAAGTTTTGTTTGAATACTAGTTAGTTACTTCAACTTCCTTATCCCTGCTTATTTGACTTTCTAGAACTTCTATAGATGCTGTGACGGAGGCAATTTTACGTTCAAGTGAATCCTTTATATAATTGAGCATTTCTAATTTCTTATGTTGATAAAAACTCTTTTTTTCTTTAGATGACTTGAAATTACAATTAAACATTTTTTAGACATTATAAAAAGATACTCAATTGACTTGTGACATAAAAATAAGTTGGTTTTAATTTAAAAACAATATTCCGTGTGGACTTTCAATTCTTTTTGAATAAAATTAAATAGATTCCACACTATTCAAGAAAATATTATTGAATATTCCTGAAAATTCAAATACAAAAAGAATTTCAATTGATTTACCTGAGGAACTAATTGCCAGGTTTGATCAATTACGAAAAGAGTGGGGATTTAGAGCAAGAGGACCTGTAATAGAAAAGATACTTAAAGAACTTCTTCAAGAAGATGATTTACTACCTAAGAACCAACAGCAAGAAATAGACTTTAACGAGAATAATAATAATAATGAAAATTTAAATATTGATGAAGATACTGCATTGGTATTAATTAAATCAGACATAAAAAAAGAAGTTAATGAGATATCTATGAATAAAAGATTTACAAAGAACAAACAATTTAAAGAAAAAGCCAACTCAAACATAAGCCTTCCCAATTTTGTTGAAAGAAAAGTAAAGAATCTAAGAAGAAGTATTAATAGTGAAAAATTAAAGGAGAATATAAATGATATTCAAATTAATACAATTAAAGAAAATGAATTAATAAAATGTCGAATTGAGTTAATTAGTCATTGGAAAACCTTATATGGATCAGTTCCTAATGATTATGTAGTAGAAGCTTCGATGGATTGGTTTGAAAGGGATATATGGCCAAATCTTGATGGAACTGAAAATCTACCCTTTACGTGGAGTGCAGCCAATAAATTAATGTCAGAATTATGCCCATTTTGGATAAAGAAAAATCCATCCCTTGAAATTGTTTTATTAATGATTGGCGTTCTAGAAGACCCTTTTGCAACATCAGATCTGATAAATAGAATACCAACACTTATGAGAAGGTTTATAAGCAGATTTAAGCGAAACAATAGATCAAATTCGTTTGAAACTTTGGACTCAACAATGACAATACATGGAGCACTTAAATTATTGAATTTATCAACATCCGCAGGATCCGCTCATACGTTCCGAAAAATTAGAGAAGCCTATAAATCAATAGCCTTAGAGACTCATCCAGATGCTGGAGGATCAACAGATCAAATGAGAAAATTAAATGAAGCGTATCAATTGCTAAAAAATCTATATAGAAATTAGTATACTAATTCTCATATAAGACTTGCTATAAGTCTTATTAATAGTCTTATATTAGATAGATGTTAAGATTATAATTTCTAATTTAAATCAATTATTTTTTTTCAAATTTATCGAAACAATTATTATGCATAAATGAAATTAAAATAAAAATTATTTCTAAAAAAAAATTATTCTGGTATAGTAATTCTAATATGAGACTTATTATAAGTCTATAATATAGACTCAAAATAGATAATTAAGACAAATTAATCAATCAATTTGAATGAATCGTAAAAATATGGTTTATTGCCTAGAAAAATTAAAAATTGAATAATAAATCAATAAAATATGTCCTTTAAATGTCCAAGAAATTAATAATGACTAGAATACACTGCTATTAGATGCTTTTAAGTCTTCCCGAACTGCCTTAAAGACAGTACTACTTAGATTGAAGCTTCTCAATGGCAGTTTGCCTATCAATACTAGGGACATCACTTAATCCATTAGCATCAAACCAAGGGGCGCTAGCCCAATCAAAACCTTCGCCAAAAGTATTATCCGGTGCAGTTATATACCAGTGACATGATGCATCAGGTATGTCAACAGCACATTTTGACCAATCATCTGACCACTGTGGCACTTGTACCCACAGCACTGAAGATAGAAGTAGAGATAGTAAATTGATCATGGACTTTATCATACAACATTAATTACTTTTATAGGATTATTATTTATCTCATATAAGACTATAAATAGACTTATTAATAGTCTTATATGAGATTAGCAATACATTTAATTCCTCAATTTAGTATTAAAACTTTTTTCAACATTAGAAATGATATTGGAATGTATTGATGTAATGTCAGAGTCAAGTAGTGTTTTATCTTTATCTCTATAAGATAATCTAAATGTATAACTTATATGATCATCTCCAAATTTAGTATCTTCAAAAACATCAAGTAAATTTACATCCTCTAAAAGATTTTTTCCTGTTTTTCTTATTTGTGATGTTATTTCGCTTATTAAAAATTTCTTACTGAAAACAAAATTTATATCCCTTTCCATTTTCGGAACAATTGGGTATTGCTTATATATTGGAATCCATTTATTTTTTCTTGTGCTAGCTCCCAAGAGGTTAGAAACATTTATGTTAAATAAATAAACTTTTTTTAATGACTTCTTTTCTAATATTAATTTAGGATGTATTTCACCAAAATAACCTGCATCTTTCCCTTCAATTACTAATTTTGCAGTTCTTCCTGGATGAAGAAAATCAATTGAATCAGTAGGTTTATCTTCAATTTTTATTTTCAAAGATGATAAAGCCTCTTTTAACTTTCCTCTGGCCTGGAAATAATTAAGATCGTTATCTTTAACCGAATTTATCCATTTTCCAAATCTTTTATTTCCATAAATCGCACCATTCAGAACTTCTTCTTGAATGAACTCAGATTTTTTTGGAAAAATATTTCCAATTTCAAATATATAACAACTTGCTTGTCCAGCTTTTATATTACGGTTTACTATCTCCAAATGTTCTTTCCAGATATTATCTCTAAGACAGCTTGTTTCTAATAACAAAGGATTAGAAATCTTTATAAGTTTTTCATCATCTTCAGGAACAAGAGAGTAGCTTAGTACCTCGTTAAAACCATTTTCTATAAAACCATTTTTTACTTTTCTCAATGCCAACTGTTCTGATGACAATTTTCCAGGTTTAATTGGATTAGGAAGTTTTAAGTCGAATCTGTCATACCCTATTAATCTTGCTATTTCTTCAATTAAATCTATTTCTCTTGTTAAATCATGAGATCTATTTGGAATTACTGCTACATCCCAGCCATATTCTTTATTCTTTAAAGTACAACCTATGAGTGTTAATTTATCAACTATTTCATTATCAGATAAATTTCTTTTTTCAAATTGATCGTTAATAATTAATGGACCAAGAATTTTATGTATTCGATTTCTCCGTAGTTTAATAAATATATCCTCATTACTTATTAAATTTGAAGTATTGATGATTGGTGGATTAATAGAAAAATATTCTTCTAAAAGATTAATTGCCCTCGTTACTGCATTTATTGTATTTTTTGATGAAATCCCTTTTTCATACCTGCTGCTAGATTCTGTTCTTATGCCAGCCGCCTTGGAAGATTTTCTTATAGTAACTGGATTAAAAACAGCGCCTTCAAGGTAAATAGATGAGGTAGTATTACTTACAGAAGTCTCTAAACCGCCTATAACCCCTGCAATAGCTACAGGTTTATCACAACAAGTAATAACTGTGATATTGTCATTTAAATCATATTCTTTACCATCTAAGCAAATAAGGCTTTCGTTAACCTTGCCTTTTCTTACAGAGAAATCTTCTGGAGAAACTACCTTACCAATTAAGTTTGACAATTTATCTTTATCAAACGCATGCAAAGGTTGACCTTGTTCTAATAGAATATAATTTGTCAAATCAACTAGAAGATTAATAGATTTTATACCTGATTTTTCTATGCGGTCTTTAAGCCAATTTGGCGATAATTTCTCTCCATTTACTCCATCAATGCAGCTCATTGTATAAATGCAAGTAGATTCTATAGCCTCTGGACAAAGTTTAATTTCCTTAAATAAATGAATATTGTATTTATGATTTAATTCTGGAAAATTTAAGGTGGATTCTAAAAGAGCAGAAATTTCACGGGCTATACCCATAACAGACATTCCATCAGGTCTATTAGCTGTAATGGCTAAATCATATATAAAATCATTTAATTGAAGCAATTCAGACCCTGGAGTGCCCAATTCATGTTTTATGGCCAAAGCTTCATCAATGATCTCTATCCCTTCGCTAGAGTCCTCTAAACCCAGTTCCTGCAGTGAACATATCATTCCTTCACTCATGACACCTCTAATTTCACTTCTTTTAATAGTTAAATCAACTGCATTTAACTTCGCGCCGACAGTAGCAACATAAACATAAATATTTGGTTTAATATTGCGCGCACCACAGATAATTTGTAAATTCTTTGAATTACCAATATCGACTTGGCAAATTGAAAGTTTGTCAGATCCTTCGTGTTTTAAAACAGATAATACCTTTCCTAAAACAACACCATTTACATTTTTTGAACAATCTTCTAATGATTCAACCTCAAATCCACCAATAGATAATTTCTCAGAGAGATCTTCAGGAGTAGAAGTAATTTCTACTAAATTTTTCAACCAATTTTGAGAAACTTTCATATATATTTTTTAATCAATGAAGATAAAAGAAATAAGTATATCTTCAAAAAAGTTTGTTGAAGATGTACAATAGAAAATTATACAATAAAGTATTAATTAAAATGGCCAAAAAAGGGACAAGAGTTGTAGTGACCCTGGAATGTACTGAAGCTAGGACAAGCACAGATCCTAAGAGATCAAATGGTGTCTCAAGATATACTACTGAAAAGAATCGTAGAAATACAACAGAAAGATTAGAACTCAAAAAGTTTAATCCTCATTTAAACAGAATGACAATTCACAAAGAAATTAAGTAATCAAATCAAATTTAATCATGCCTAATTCAATCTTCAAAAAACAATTATCACCTATCAAACCTGGTGACCCTATTGACTATAAGGATGTAGAACTACTAAAAAAATTCATAACTGAGAGGGGCAAAATTCTACCAAGAAGAATGACAGGTTTAACCTCTAAGCAACAAAGAGATCTCACATTAGCGGTTAAGAGAGCCAGAATTGTAGCTCTTTTACCCTTTGTAAATCCTGAAGGATAATTTCATATTTAATATAGTTGGCACTATAATTAATATTTCAAATATTTGAAAGATTTAACTGATTTAAAAACATATATTATTGACTCTGATGATCCACATGAGGTTGATGACGCTATCTCATTAGAAATAAAAGAAGGAAATAAAAAAAATTTATGGATACATATTAGTAATCCATGCAAACTCTTTTTGCATGACTCTAATGTTGATTTAAATGCAAGAAAGAGAAATAGCAGTTTATATTTAATTGATCAATATGTCCCAATGCTTCCTAAAGATATTCTTGAAAAGGCAAATTTAGCTCAAAATAAAGTTTCAGAAACTATTAGTGCTGCAATAGAATTCAATGACGATGGATCAATAAATAAATATGAAATAACTGAAGCAATAATAAATCCAAAATATCAATTAACATATGAAGATGCAAATGAAATATTAGAAATAGAACCTAAAGAAGAAATAGAATTAATTGAGATTAAAAATTTATTAGTAAAAAGTATTAAATTCAGAAAGAAACAAGGAGCAATTATTTTTGAAAGTCCTAATAGTAAAATTAAATTATATAAGGATAAGATTATACTAACTAAATTAGAGAAAACAATATCACAAATTATAGTTGCAGAATCAATGATATTAATGGGTTATGTAACAAGTTTATTTATAGATAAATATAATTTAGCGGCTGCATTTAGGATTCAAAAATTAAACTGCATTCCATATGAAATACTTAATAGATACAAAGATAGTGACATTAAATATATAATATTAAAACAATATATGGGAAGAAGTTACATCACTACTAAGCCAGGAATCCATGAATCATTAGGCCTAAAAATGTATGTACAATGCACATCACCATTAAGAAGATATCTTGATTTAATTATACAAAGGCAAGTCTATAATAAAATTAATAATTACGAAATTCTTAGTTCGGACTCGGTCTCAAATATAATTGATTATTCGAAGAAAAGACAATTAGAGAATAATAATATTTTTAAAAATGATAAATTTAAGTATTTAAAATTATATTTTAAGAATGAAAAAAAAGATTTTTATAAAATAATATTCGTTAAGTGGATTAATCATAAAAGAAATATTGCATTGGTTTATTTCCCAGATTATTCACTAGAAATACTTATTACTCTTTATGTATCATTAGAAATATATAGTAATAAAATATATAAAGTAAAATATATTGTAAATGATAGTAATCTATTAGAGTTTATTTATTAATAATATAATAAATATAATAGGTAGTTATTAGTTTAAAAAATATCTGTTATTATTAATAAAAAAGCTTTATGACTTTTGTCATTACTACCCCCTTATATTATGTTAATGATAAACCTCATTTAGGAAGTGTATATACAACAATAATTTGTGACTCAATAGCTAGATATAAAAGGCTTACAGGTGAAAATGTTATATTCATCACTGGTGTTGATGAACATGGTTTAAAAATACAAAGAACAGCTAATGAAAAAGGTATTGAACCAAAATCACATTGTGATGAAATCTCAGAAGTTTTTAATATTAATTGGGAAAATTGGAATATATCCTTTGATAAATTTATAAGGACAAGCTCAAAAAATCATAAATTTGTTGTTAATGAATTTTATGAAAGAGTAAAAGCATCAGATGATATCTATATGGGTGTTCAAAAAGGTTGGTATTGCGTAGGTTGTGAAGAATTTAAAGACAATCCAGAAAACTCATCAACATACAAGTGTCCAATACATCAAAAAAATCTAGAATGGAAAAATGAAGAGAATCTCTTTTTTAGGCTTTCTAAGTATCAAAAAGAAATTGAGAATATAATCAACGAACCTTCTTTTATAGAGCCAATAGAAAGAAGGAATGAAATTATAAATTTTGTTTCTAGAGGTTTAAAGGATTTTTCAATTTCTAGAACAAATGTCTCATGGGGTATTCCTGTTCCTGGTCACGATAACCATACCTTTTATGTATGGTTTGATGCTTTACTTGGATATGTAAGTGCCATTAGTTCTGATGCAACGGATCTTTCATTGGAAAAATCAATCAATGGAGGTTGGCCTGCTGACGTTCACTTAATAGGTAAAGATATTCTAAGGTTTCATGCTGTATATTGGCCTGCAATGCTTATTTCTGCCGAGATGGAAGTTCCTAAAAAAGTTTTTGGACATGGGTTTCTTACTAGAGAGGGGCAAAAAATGGGTAAGAGCTTGGGAAATGTACTCGACCCTGACTTATTACTTTCAAAATATGGAAATGATCCTGTAAGGTGGTACCTTATTAAAGACATTTCACTAGGGAATGATGGAGATTTTCAAGATAAAAGATTTGTTGACATTATCAATAATGACTTAGCTAATACAATTGGAAATTTACTAAATAGAACATTATCAATGTCTAGAAAATGGTTTGATAATAAAGTGCCAATTAATGAAAATTTTTTAAGTGAAAATAAATTAAAAAATTATGCGAAAGTTGCAGTTGAAAACTATATTCATAACTTTGATATCTACAAATTAGATTTAGCAGCTCATGAAGTGCTTAGCCTAGCAATTAATACAAATTTATATTTAAATGATAATCAACCATGGATTTTAATAAAAGAAAAAGATAATTTACCGCAAGTTAAAGAAATTATTTATAACGTTTTAGAAAGTACTCGAATAATAGGATTACTATTACTACCTTTATTGCCTGAATTATCTACAAAAATTAATGAACAACTTGGTTCAATATACAATGAAGAAATTCCTTGGAAAAAACAATTAAGTTGGGGATTACTTGTTAGTAACTCAAGTCTTCCTAAACCCACTCCAATCATAAGTAAGCTGGAGTATGAGCAACATTTATAGATTAATAATTTTTATTCAATTTTTTATGCTTGGTTGTGCCCCAAAGGTAATTGAAGAAAATAAAGTAACACAAAAAATAGAAAATCTAGATATGGAAATTATCTCTCAAAATGGAGAAAAAATTTATTCTATAACCAGTCCTTATTCAACCTTCAATAATATTGAACACAAATTCCAATTAAAAAAAACGTCTATAAACCTTTTTGAAGGTAAAGAAGTAAAGTATATTATCAATTCAGATGAATCCACATTATCAGACAATAATAAACTCCTGAAATTGAAAGGAAATGTAAAATTAAAAACAGTTAAGCAAAATCAGGATGTCCTTGAAGGAGATAACTTTATTTGGAATATAGAAGAAACTGACTATTTATTGAAAGGAAATGTGAGATTTGAGAATAACGAGATTATATTAAATTCTGCAAAAGCCAAGTTGAGTAAAGATGACATAATTGAATTTTTTAATCCAGTAAAATATATAATTAAAGACGAAAATAACAATAATAAATCTGAAACAAAAGCAGAAAATGCTTACTACAATATTAAAACTGAATCTTTAAGCTTTGGATCAAATGATGGAAGAGTTCGTTCAATAATTTATTTTTAGATTTTATTTTTTAAAAAAATATTATTAATTTTTTTGGACCAGTTATTAATCCATTTTTCATCAGACTTAGTAAAACACTTTGCACTCCAGCCTCCAATCAATATAAAAGCCTTATTATTTATAGGTACAACTAAGATAGAAGGAATTTCGGCACAAAAATTAAAAAATTCATCTCTTCCAGGATAAAATTTAGTGTTTGCTAATGATATTAATTTCATATCTTTTGTAGATCTCAGACAAGTTTCACCAGGTTTAAAATCATTACTTGAAGTGATTCCTCTCCTCAATATATTAACGCCATCATTGTGGATTAATATTGCTGCTGCTGCTGTAGAAGTTAATATTGCTTCAGAACCCCATGCAAGTTCATCAATAACTTCATCTGGCATGTTTCTATCGAAGAGGAACTTATTTTCTCCTTTCAAAGCAACTTTCTCACCAGCTAATGGTTCGAATTGTTTAAATAAAAAACCTATCAAAATAATAATTAATGAAGCTATTGCGGCTAACACTTGTGCTCTTTCAAGCTCAGGAGTGATTGTTTCTATTGAAATGAAATTTACTATCTGAAAAATAAAGAGAATGGCACCAATTAATATTAATGATTTCCCATTGAATCCCATATTTTAAATATGTTATTTCTAATTAAATTATGCAAATATTATATGGTTAAGTACATTTAAAATTACTCAAACATATTGTTTTTAATATATAATTAACCAAAACCATTCAAAATGAACCTAAAAATCAATAAATATATTCTTTCTCTTATCTTTACTGGCTTAATTTTTATTATTCCCTCAACTACATATGCAAATGAAATTAGTAGCATAAATAAATATTTTGGTATTACTCAACAGAAGACTGTTATAAATTACGAAAAAAGTCAGCCTTCATCTATTGACAACCCTGTAGTGGATCCAAATTTTAACACTATGAGATCAAAAGATACTGAGAGTTCAACTGCTACTTATATAGTTATAGGTTTGTTAATTGCTGCCACAATTATCCCTTTAGCAACATGGTGGTATTTCTCTAAATAATAGAGAATTTATGAATGCCAAGGATTTAAATATTAGCGAATATTATTCTTATATAGTTTTTATTACAGGGGGGACAAAGAGTGGTAAAAGTGAATTCGCGGAGTATCTCGCAAAGGAGGTAAAAAATTTATCCTATGTTGCCTTATCTGAAAACAATTTGGATGATAAAGAATGGCAAGATAAAATTAATCTACATCGAAAAAGAAGGCCAAAAGATTGGAAATTAATAGAAACGACAGATCTATTAAATACATTAAGGAAAGAAGAAGGTCCATTATTAATAGATTCGATTGGCGGATTCGTTATGAAAAGTATTTGCAAGGAAAAAAATGAATGGTCAACAAAAATGAATTCACTTATAAGTCTCTTAATGAAAAGAAAAAGCATAACAATTATTGTTGGAGAACAAGTAGGTTGGAGTCTGGTCTCTGAATATAAAATTGGTAATACTTATATTGAAAGAATCGGCGAACTTCAAAAGAGAATAACCAAAATATCAAAAGATAATTGGCTGGCAATAAATGGCAGAGCAATCAAAATAGATGAGATAAGCATTGAAATACCTACTTAAAATTGGAAGTCGCTCTTTTTGAACCTAGAATCCCACAAAATACTGGTAATATTGCCAGATCATGTGCTGCATTTAATATACCTTTAAATCTTATAGAGCCCTTGGGTTTTAAACTAGAAGATAAATATTTAAAAAGAGCAGGTTTAGACTATTGGCCCTTAGTTACTGTTAATCAGTATGAGAATATTGAAAAATTTTTAGCGTCAAAATCAACAAAAAGAATAATCTCTTTTAGTAAAAAAAATGGATTATATTTGAAGGATTTTAAATTTAAGCAAGATGATATTTTGCTATTTGGGAGAGAAGATTCAGGATTACCCGATTCCATTATTGATAAAAGCGACTTTTTAATATCAATATTTATGCCGAATATACAGACTGGTAACAATGATCAAAAAGGTGTTAGAAGTCTAAACCTTTCAGTAGCATGCGGAATTGCTATATATGAGGCCCACAAACAAATAAATTTTCAAAATGGTAATTAAGTACAACCAATGCCTTACAATATTCCCATGTCTCGGTAGCTCAGCTGGTTAGAGCGGCGGATTCATAGCCCGCAGGTCGCGTGTTCAAGTCACGCTCGAGACATATTCAATAATTTTTCAATTGAAGAACATAGGTGAAATTTTAATTTAATTAAACTATTAAAGATAATAATGGTTAATTCACTCGGCACAGTCTTAGATCCAAAAAAATCTAAAGAAAAATATCCAGAAGCAAGGGTTATAGTTCTTGATGACAATTTTAATACTTTTCAGCATGTCGCAAATTGTCTTTTAACAATAATTCCAAGCCTAAGTGAACAAAGGGCATGGGATCTAACCATTAAAGTTGACAAGACAGGCTCTGCAGAGGTGTGGAGAGGTAATCTTGAACAAGCAGAGCTATATCATGAGCAACTATTTAGCAAAGGATTAACAATGGCTCCAATTGAGAAAACATAAAATAAGTAAGATTGACAGAAAATTATTGGCTTATAAATTCGAATCGTTCAAGGGTCAAAAGGTTTTCAAAGAATAATCAAAATAAAGATAAATTTTTTGAATATATGTTTATTGACTCTGGAAGGATTCTTGGTGTATTAGGAAAAGAACCACCTCTTATGACAACTAGAGAAGAACTTAAAATTGATAAAGCTAGAGATGAATGGAGAAAGTTAATCGCTCATGGTTGGAGGAGAACCAAACCAGTTTGGGAAGACTATTAGTATCCAATATTGTTACTAGGATTAGTTATATAAATTATTAGATTTAGGACGTAGTTAGCGGGTAAATTTAATGGCTTCAAAAGTAACAAAGCCATTCCTTGAGTCACATTAAATTCTTTATGTTTCATAAAAAAATAAAAGTCTCATTTTAATTATAAAAAGACTGTCAAATACAAACTAAAAATAATGAAAAAAAGATACATAAGCATTTATTGATTAAGGATTTTCTAGATAACTTATATCTAAAACTTACTTTAAAAAATTATAGATTTAGGGTTAATTGTTTTTTTTAAACAAAAAAATAAAAGTTATAATTTAATAATACCTACTATTTATTACTTAATAAATACCTAATGAAATATCTCATCACAAGCAAAAGATCAAGAGCTTTATTTGGTATTGGAATAGTTGCTATAAGTATTGGATTGATATCAAAAGAAGTAATTAACTATCCAACTGGAGGATGTATGAAAGGTACTCAAGAAATAACCTTTAATATCTAGCCATTAATCATCTTACATTTTTCTTAATTCTTAAATCCAGACAACTGTGATAACTGTTTTAGTGAAAGTACACCTAAAATTAGTTTTCCATTTATTTCCCATGTGGGAAACCCTTTAATTTTTTTATCAATACATAACTGAGTTTGACTGTTTATGCCATCTCTTGCACATTCAACCACATTAAGTTCTCTATAAGCTTGCTTACCAAATAATTCACTTTGATTAAGGCAATTAGGACACCAATATGCTGAATATTTAACTACACCATTATCTTTAAGGAATTTTGCCAATTCGATTGTTTCCCTAGTGCTTTCTGAGGTCACTATAAGTTCTCTCTGATTAGTTAAGTGGGAGCTATTTACAACATTTGAGAAAGGAAGCAAAACTAATAGTGGGATTAATAGGTGTTTCATTTATTTACTACTTTTCCTCCATATTTTCTTACTACCTTATCAAGCAAAATTCGTATATCTTTATTTTTAAGTTTCTCTATTTGCTGAAGATTTTCAAGAAGATCACATATTTGATCCTGTGTATCTTCATTTAATACACTTACTGCCATTTATATTTAGAGTTTTTATAATCCAATTTTAAATCAAAAGTAAATTTACATACTTATTGTATTTATATTTTTTTATTGCTATTTTTTTAAAGCGGGCTAAGGTTCATATCTCCACGAGGATTTAGTCCGCTGAATTTTTAAAGATTCAATTTATATTGGATCCTTCTTGAAGAAATTGATTAGAAATATTAAAAAATATTTATCTCTGTTTAATTTCTAAGTTCCATTGAAAAGCATTCTTATATCAACATTAATAGTGTGACACTATTTATTCAATAATGTTGTGATTTCGCTTCATAACTTTCTTAAAATACTTAAACTCAATAAATTCATGCATCATTTTGATATGATCAGATAATTCTTTTTTATTAACTGCATATTCTTCCACATTAAGTGAAGAACTATTATTTTCAGAAAATGTTTCGTGATCAAAAGAAAAGTTTATAAAATCTTTTTTATTATTCTTATTTTGCCCATAAGATTCATTTAACATTCCTCGAGACCTTAACGCTTCCTCAACCAATAAACCTGTGACTTTTGACTGACTAAACTCATTAGCTGTGCACAATTTTTCAATAATTTCATGCACTTCTTCACTTGGCAAAAAACCAATTCTTTTCCTCGGAGAGGGCATAATAAAAAATTAGTGTGACACTTGCACATAATAAGTGTTGCACTATATTTGATTTAAGTCAACTAATTTTGCTATGCATATTTTATTATTTCCTGTCGGATTTATTCTTTGGTATCTAGCTTATGAAGCAAAGCCTATCATTAATGATGAAGTAACACTTAATTGGGAAGAAAAAAATACAATTAAAAGAAATAAACTTTTAAATATAATCAACGAAAGCTTTTAAAACTTACTGTTAATCGATTTTGACCATTCCTTGTGCTTATTATCTAGATCTGAGATTAACTGTTTTTGATAAGTAAATTTGAGTTGATTTTCGTTAAGTGATTTTTTTGTGATAATCATCTCTTTAGAGAAAAAATAAGGAGTGTTAGAGCTATTATTTTTTTTTTGGACTTCCATATAATGAATTCATCTATTTTTTTTATATGACTTAAAAGGTTATAGTCTAAATAATTTTATATTCTTTTTATATTTCCTTCATATATGTTTTTAGCAGGTTTGTAAAAAATATTAGATTATTAAATAATAAAAGGTATATTTAAAAAAAATATATGTTTATCATGAATCTAAAGGAGAGAGGTATTACTGTTGGAGATTTACTAATAATACTAATAATAATTACTTCTACAATATTAATTAAATCATTTAGCAAGGATAAGAAAACAACATTTAATAATAGTAAACAAGAGCAAGTGTCTTATAAGAAAAATAACTATCAAAAATTTATTTAATAGCTTACATAAATTATTTTAAAACTCTAAATTAATTCAATTGACTGTTATGTATCTCTTATATAAATTTCAAGAATTAAAAATTATCAAACAATTAGTTTATGTATTTTAAATATTTTGATGAAATGATTTAGAACTTTCCCATTTCAAGTTATCCTTTAAATCATTGATATCATTTGATATTGAAACTAAATTAACCATTTGAAGAATTTGACTTTTATTTAGCCTATTAATAACAATAAGTTTATTAAGCATTTCTAAAACAGATTTTTCATTAATATCCATTGTTAGTATAAAAAACTATGATCCTTCAATTCAAATACTTTATCTTATAATTTTAAAAATTTCTCTTAAATTGTTCACCATATATTTTATGTTAAAAAAAATATTTATAAAATCTTCAATAATAAACTCTTACTTGTAAGAAAATATCTTTGGCTCACTTTCTTATAAATTCGTTTATTGTAAAAGAAAAAAATGAAAAAAAACTCTAAGAAAGAATACCTTAATAGAGATGAAGTTAATGAAATGATTGAATCAGCTTTAAGGAGACATAATAGAAGATCTACAATAATATCAAGCGTACTTGGCTGGATTCTAATTGGAGGATATTCGTTTGGACTTTTTCAAGCAGTTCAAAATGTCTAATTAATTTTTTCTTTAAAGTAGAACTTGCGGAATGATAAATTAATATAAGACTAAGTATTTATTATGAGGGAATACATTGAGGCAAATCTTATAGTAATAAGAAAATATTTAAAAAAACGAAAAAAATATACATCAAAATTAAATAACTCTTCGATAATGGAAGAATTCAAAGAATGGAGCAAAGATCCATTACCTGAGACAGAATCAATTTGGACTTTACCTGACTTAACGAGAAATGAAAGATTAAAAAATTTTTGTCGCTCAATTAAGAAGGAAATAAGATAAGTTTTTAACTACCTAGTTGTATATGATTTACCTTTAAGTAAAAATAACCTGCAAATCCAACTATATTTAGAATTACAACGAAAATCCAAGCTCCAATTGGCTGATTAGAATCAAATTTTTTTATTTTAACTTTTTCCTTTAGTCTTTCAATATATTTAGCCATTATTAAAAATATTAAAAAGAATATTCCTAATTATAGAGAGTTAAATTTTAAGGAATCTTAAATAAAAAAAAATTTCTTTTAGTTCGAATTTGTATTGTTAAGCCTGTTAATGGGATATTTAATTAACTCCTTTTTGAGATTTTTTAAAAGTTTGTTGTGATTCAAAATTGTAAATTTCCTAGTAAAGGAATAGTGCCATTTCATTGAATTAAAAAAAAACTTGCTAATTTATTATTAATAAAATTATAATGCTAATTACGGTCATTCAGACCATACATAATTTAAATAAAGGAAAATTTTTTCATGAGCTTAAGAGTTGGCCAAGAAGCACCAGACTTTAGTGCTACAGCAGTATATGATCAAGAGTTTAAGGAGATTACACTTTCAGGTCTTAGAGGTAAATGGGTTGTTTTATTCTTTTACCCACTAGATTTTACATTTGTATGCCCAACTGAAATCACTGCATTTAGTGATAGATACCAAGATTTCTCGGCACTTAATACAGAAATACTTGGGGTATCAGTTGATAGCAAACACTGTCATTTGGCTTGGATACAAACCCCAAGAAATGAAGGTGGTATAGGTGATATTAACTATCCGTTAGTTTCTGACTTAAAGAGAGAAATTTGTCAGGCGTACAACGTTCTAAATGATGATGGGGAGGCTGATAGAGGTTTATTTCTTATAAATCCCGAAGGAGTAGTTATGCATACAACTGTTAACAAGGCTCCTGTAGGTAGAAATGTTGATGAAACGCTAAGGATTCTTCAAGGTTATCAATACGTTGCGGCAAACCCCGATGAAGTTTGTCCAGCAAACTGGACCCCCGGGGAGAAAACAATGTTAGAGGACCCCAAAGGTAGTAAGGAATATTTTTCTGCGCTATAAAAGAATTAGAAACATTTAAGTAAGTATTGAGTAGTAAATAATCATAAAAAAATAAAATATAAATATATGCAAAAAGGGGATAAAATCCCCTTTTTGAGGTTCGGGCACAATCCAATCGCTCAAATTAGTTTTATATGATAAGAGGGACCACGTATAAAAAGAAATTTCTATAGCGACTAGGATAAAAAGATTAATTAAATTTAAGTCATTTAAACCAAAATATTTATAAATATAAAACTGATCATCAAGACTAATATTATTAATTTGAAAATGCCAAAGATAGAGAGAAATCAAAATAAAATTTACCAATATTATTTTTTTTAGAAGAAACCTAGATTTCTTAAAAATTAATAGGATAGAAATTAAAAATATGAAAAAACTTAACTGTGGAATATCCGGTTTTGGTACATTAACTCCTTCAATAAATAAATTAAATATAAGATCAAAATTTATATATATATAATCAGCTATTAAGTAAGAGAGGAATATTAAATTTATTGCTACTAAGAGTAATAATCTTTTTCCTTTAATTATTTTTATACTATGGAATTTATCCCTAGTAAAACTATAGTATGTATAGTTTTTTAAAGAGTTTATATACACCAAAGATGGACATATTGCACCGCTCAAATAGTAAAGGATTGAATAAAAGGAAATATCATTAATATTGAGTGAATACAAATTTAACCATTGTTTTTGTACAAATGGAAGAATAAGTAAAAATGAAAGTGTAACTGATAACTTCGTTATGTTGTTTATAATTATCAAGAAAATATTTTTTTTAATTTATAGCAATTAAATCAATCTTTCAACAATTTAGAAGTTGTTAATTTAAAAACTTCTTTATCTATAGTTTCTTGATTTAAAAGTATATCAACTAATTTATCCAGTAAGACTCTATTTTTTTTCAATATTTTAATTGAATTATTTAATGAAATTTTAGAAATATTTATGATTTCATTATCTATTCTAGAGCTGGTATTTTCTGCTATGAGAGGCTTTCTTCTAAATAATCCATCTCCTAAATACATTTCATTATTATCAGAATCCATAGAAATTGGACCAATAATTGAAAATCCATATTTTGTAACCATTTCCCTTACGATATTTGTCGCATAAGAAATATCATTTATGGAGCATTGTGTAATTTCACCTTCACCAAAAACTATCGTTTCTGCTGCTCTTCCAGCTAGAGCAATTTCAATTTTTGACAATAATAACTTTTTTGAAATCAATCCACTAGAAATTACATCTTCATCAGGGGATATTTTTGTATATCCTCCTATTGATCCAGATCTAGGTAAAATCGTAATTTTATCAACTGACTCAATTCCATTTCTCACAGCAGATACAATTGCTCTACCTACCTCGTTATAAGCAATAATTTTTTTCATATTAGGAGAAGTAATTAATGAGCTTCTAAGGCCAATGGTAATTTTATCAAGAGCATTTTCTATATGAAGATCACTGATTAATTTAGATCCTTCTCTTGCACAGTGAATAGCACTCTCGTTCATCAAGTTTGCAAGATCTGCTCCCGAAAATCCAACTGTTCTAGAAGCCCAATATCCTAAGTCAACTTCGCTTGAAAGTGGTTTGGAAAGTGAGTGTACTGAAAGAATTTTTTTTCGTCCATCTAAATCTGGTAGCATTACTTCAATTTTCCTATCAAATCTACCTGGTCTTAATAATGCTGCGTCCAATATATCTGGTCTATTTGTTGCCGCTAAAACAATAATCCCAGAATTATCAGCAAAACCATCTAATTCAGTTAGAAGTTGATTAAGGGTTTGTTCTCTTTCATCATTTCCACCTCCAATCCCAGAACCTCTTTGCCTACCAATCGAATCAATTTCATCAATGAAAATTATACAAGGAGATTTTTCCTTAGCCTTAGAGAACAGATCACGTACTCGGCTTGCTCCAACACCAACAAAAAGTTCTACAAACTCTGATGCCGATATTGAGAGAAAAGGCACTCCTGATTCACCAGCAATTGCTTTAGCTAATAATGTTTTACCTGTTCCTGGTGGGCCTATTAGAAGAACTCCCTTAGGAACTTTTGCTCCAAGATTTTCAAATTTCTTTGGTTCTTTCAAAAATGTTATTACCTCTTTTAATTCCTCAGCGGCTTCAGGGACACCAGCTACATCATCGAATCTCGTTTCTACATCATCAATAGTTACAAATTTAGCTTGATTTTTAGTAAAACCAAGAGCTCTGGAAGCCAGTTTTGATGTACTTCTCAAGATTAAGACTATAGCTAATATGAAAATCAGGAAAAGACTTATTGAAGCAAATGAATTAGCAGCTGAGGCTTCTTTTCTACTATTGTTAATAGTTAGATCTATCTTATTTTCAGTAGCCTTTTCAAGGATTAATTGATCGTTGTAAAGGATAGGTATTTTAAATTTATCGCCATTTTTATACAGAACATCAATTTCTCTCTGTCTTGGGTAGAAAAATATTGATTCTATTTTCCCCGTATCTATATCTTCTAGAAGATCCGAATAACTTGACTTAGAATCTGAATATGAGAATTTTGATCTAAACACTAATCTTTATAAGTGATTAATAAAGCATATATGCTTATTTAAAAAATTGACGTATATAAACAAAATATACTCAAAAGTTTTGGAGATAACCAGTTAAAGGTTATATTATTATAAGGAAATAAAGAAACAGAATGGCTGTACCAAAGAAGAAAAAATCAAAGAGCAAAAGGAACCAAAGGCACGCTGTTTGGAAAGGAAAAGCAGCAATAGCAGCTCAAAAAGCTATATCTTTAGGTAAATCAGTTTTAACTGGCAAAGCTCAAGGATTTGTTTATCCTATTGAAGAAGAAGAAGAAGAGTAACTTTTAAGATCCTAATTTAAATGCTTCAAGTATAACGGCATAAATTGCACCAATTCTTAATTTATCAACAACGGTCCATAGATAATAAAATTTTGAACTTGCGTTAGGTTTAATTCTTATAATTATTTCAATAAAAATAATTATTATTGGGACCATTATCAACTCATTTTTACCTTCAGATATAAATTTTGTAATAAAATTTGCGAACAAAAAATAACCTGTCAAAACAGAAATTAAACTAATAGATTTTGTCCTCCAAGTATCACTTAGAAACCCAAAAAATAAATTATTTAACTGGTAGGTAAATCTTGAAAAATTAGTTTTTTGCATCATTAAAAGATACTAAATAATCACATAGAAAACTATAATCAACACATGATTTTTTTAGTTTAGGGCCTTTAACTACATTTGCCACTTTATTCTCATCACCAAGACTGTCTAAAATGCAATCCAATTTAATATTTTCCTCAAGAACAGTTGGTATATTAGAAGGAACAAAAATTGTAGGTAAGTTAGCTGCTAAGGAAGATTGCAATCCTGGATTGGAGTCTTCGAAAACAATTGAGTTATTTTGGTTTATACCACTTAATTGAATTGCCTTTAAATAAGGTAATGGATTAGGTTTTTTTAATGTAACATCTTCACTTGAAATAATGAACTCAAAAGGGTTGAAGCCTTTAAAAAGATAATCAACAAGTAGATTGACTTGAATTCTAGAACTTGAAGTAACAATAAATTGTCTTACTTTTTTTGTATGTAATTCATTTATTAATCTAAAAACACCAGTTTTTAAACTAACGCAATTTTTTTTTATAAATTCTAAATAATAAAACTGCTTTGTTTCATGAATTTTGAGAATTAAATCTTCTGAGAAATTATCATTATTAGACTTAGCGTAATAAGCAATCCTATTTTTGCCCCCATTTATCTTCAGAAGTTTTATATATGTATTTATATCCCAATGCCAATCAATACCAAGGTCATTAAAAGCATCATTAAAAGCAGGTAAATGGGCCTCTAATTCAGTATTTGCAATGGTACCATCTAAATCCCAATAAACACCCTCCAGATAAGTCACCAAAAAGAATTTCTTTTATTTACGGTAAAATACAAGAGCAATTATTGCTGGTCCTGCTAACGCAACTACAGCCAAAGGAATAAGTGTTGCCATGATTAATGAATATGTTTTGTGATACTATTTTTACAAATAAATGACGAAACTGTACTGATACGTTACAAGATTGAATTAAATTATGAAATCATGGACATGTATAGAAAATTGTGGAGCTTGTTGTAAATTCGACTTGAACGAAAGAAGCGATTTGGCTAACAAACTTAACAAAGAAGATATAGCTTTGATAAATTCGATGACATCTAAAGACGGTTGGTGTAAAAACCTGGACAGAGAAAATAAAAAATGCTTAATTTATAAAACCAGACCACATTTTTGCCGGGTAAGTGAATTTTCAACTTCATTTAAAGGATATTTGAAATCTGGTGATAAATTTTTAATAGATTGCTGCAAACAACATATTTCATCAAATTATGGATACAAAAGTAAAGAGATGAAAAATTTTAGAATTGCTGTTTCAGGAAAATGAATAGTAAATTAGAAAAAAAAGAAAACAATATAGAAAAAAGTTTTTTTTCAATATTTATAACGACTTTTACAACAATTTTTATTGCTGAACTTGGCGATAAAACTCAGATAGCCACATTAATGCTTTCTGCTGAATCGGGCAGGCCAATAGTTGTTTTTCTTGGAAGTTCTCTAGCATTAATAAGCTCTAGCATAGTAGGAGTTCTTATTGGTAAATGGGTATCAAAAAAAATATCTCCTAGCAAATTTGCTTTATCTACTGGTACTTTAATGATATTAATAAGTATATTTTTAGCTTATGAAACATTCAAAAATTATTTATAAATGGTTTTAAGTTTATTACTATCAACATTTCTAACCGTTTTCATAGCTGAATTAGGTGACAAAACTCAACTAGCTACTTTAACTATAAGTGGCACTTCAAATAAACCATTAGCAGTTTTTCTAGGATCTTCTTCAGCACTTGTTTTTGCAAGTTTACTAGGAGCTTTAACAGGTGGTTCTATTTCAAGTTTTTTACCCGATGTAGTGCTTAAGTCAATAGCGTCCATTACATTTTTCATCATTGGTACAAGGCTTTTTATCAACTCTTTCACCATCAAACAAGAAGAAAAAGAAGAGAAAGAAAATAATTAGTTTTAAGCTTGGATAATAAGGTGTAATAATGAAGTGTATACCCCTAAATTGATTTATAATTTCATTTGAATCATGTTCACATCATCTTCAATAATTGATAATCTTAATCAGTCAGGTGGTTTAGAATATAAAAAATTATGCAGATTATTAAAAATAACAAAGAAATCTGACAAGGATAAATTAGATATTGCCTTAACAGCTCTAGAAACACTTGAAATAATTAATAAAAATGAAAATGATGAATATACTTGCATAAAAGATAATGATCATCTTGTCGCCAAAATAAGATGTAGTAGCAAAGGCTATTGCTTTGCTGTAAGAGGAAAAGATAAAGAAGACATCTACATTAAAGAAAATCTACTTAACCATGCATGGAATGGAGATAAAGTTTTAGTAAGGATAATAAAAGAGGGATATAGAAGAAGATCACCTGAAGGAATAGTTGATTGTATTCTTGAAAGATCAAATCAAATACTTCTTTCTAAAGTAGAAATAATAAACAATGATGTATATGCAATCCCAATAGACGACAGGATCCTTTCTAAAATTAAACTTCCAAAAGAGAATAAAAAATACGCTTTCAATCCAGACAATAAGAATATAGTAAAAGTTGAGATTGATAGATTCCCTATAAGTCAAGAAGAAGGACTAGGTCATGTGGTAAAAGAACTGAAACTAAACAATAATGAAGACTATGATACAGACTTTGTTTTATCTAAAAGCAATATCGTTAAATCATACGATTTAAATCAAATTGAATCAAAAAAAATAGAACAAAGGGAGAGAATAGACCTTACAGATAAAAACTCTTATTTATTCAAAAGTTGGAGTTCTAATAATTCTCCAATGCTCCCAATGATTCAAATAGAGCGGGGAAAAAATAAAAATACTAAATTATGGATACATACAAATAATCTTGCAGAAAGAGTAGATCTAAATAGTAAAAAATCTTTAGAAATATTATTCAAAGGCTTTGAATCATTACCCTTATTAAATGATTGGCAAAACTACCTTGGTGAAGCTATAAGAAATGAGTCTGGATTTAAATTTGGTGAAAAGAATGAAGCAATAAGCCTTTGTGTCAATTTAAATAGTGATAATGAAATAATAGATTGGTCATTTCATCTTACTTTAGTAAAGTGTACTCTTATTGTTGGAAGTGATCATACTGACGCGCTTCTATCTAGAAAAAGTAAATCAAGAATAACCTCTCGTGTATTAAAACCTATAAAGGAATATGTCGACGATTTAGATAAAATACTAGAAATTTCATGTTCACTCAGAGAAAACCATCTTTTGGAGGGTAAGGTGGAAATTCCTGCACCACTGAATAAGATTGAAGGATTAGAAGAATTTTTTATTCACAATCCAGCTGAATATTCAAAAGGATATTTTGAATCATTAAATAAAGAAGATTGCCAAACTTACCTTTCACCAATACTATATGAAGCTAATTTAATCTGGTTCAAACATT
>CACCCI010000007.1:0-53470 GCA_902544495.1 uncultured Prochlorococcus sp. | reverse complement strand
AGTTAGAAATTTTATCAAGTTTAGATTTAAACAAAAAATAAATAGTAATAAAGAATTAAAAATATTTAAAGAAAAAATCATAAATTCATCTAATTTGGCTGTTGTAAATTTTGACATCCCTTTTTTTTCAATTATTGCTGAATTGATATTTGCTTTTGGTGGTATCTTTATATTATTGAAAATATTTGGATTTAAGTTATTGGCATTCAACCTGCCTATATTTTTTATATTGATATTTTTTTCAAAATATGTCTCTAGAAAATTGAAAATTCTTGGCAATAAAATATTAAATTTTACTGAAAAAAGAATAAATGCAATAGATAATATTTCAGAGATTGCTTTAGAGTTGTCTATGCTTGAAAATCAATCCCCCTTATTAGATTATTTTACAAAAGTAAATAGGCCTTTTAATCAAATTCTCAGTCAACAAACAATAATATCGAATATGACGCAGATATATACTGAGTCTTCAGCCTTTATTATTATACTTATTTGCTTAATAAGTTTAATTACAAATATAACTGAGGCTGATTTAGCTAACACAGCTACAAGCTTGATAGTTTTATCTCGTTTAGTTCCAAGTTTTACTAGATCAGTTTGTTTTATAACTCAACTCCAATTTGGAATACCTTGTATAAGAGAATTATCAAAGGTATATAAATATTCAAATAGCACAAAATGATTCTAAATATTTTTGGACCAAGCGGTTCAGGAAAAACTTCATTTGTTAGAAACCTTTTAAGGCATGGTAAAACTCAAATAATTTATGAAAAACTTACAAATGAAAAAAGTAATATTAATTTGAATAAAAAAATAGCTATTTCTTTAATACCATTGCCTTTATTTAGAGGAACCGTTAAGGAATTTTTTGATATTTTTTCAATAAATATTTATGATCTTTTAACTCTTGAAAACAATTTAAAAGAATTAGCGGATTCAATTTTTAATGAATTTAACGATGAAAAAAATTTAGAAATTATCTCTTCAAGAAAATTAGAAACATTTAGCGCCGGTGAGATTAGAAGACTTTATTTATTGAAATCATTATTGGTTGATTCGAATATTATGATTATTGATGAGCCTTTTTCTAATTCGGATCAAAAATTATGGGAGATTATTTATAAAGCAATTGATATAAAATCAAAAATAATTGTTCTTTCTCATGTTTCTTTGGATAATTTATTTGATTCAAATCAAACTAATATTTGTGTTGATATAAAAAATATAAAATATATGATTTAACTTTAAAAATCTATAATTCAATATATATTTCTTTTAAGACCAAGAAAAAATCTGTCAATAAAAGAAACGTTTTTTTCGAAATTATCATTATTTAATTTATATTTAATTTTTGAGTAAATAAAGCTTAAAATTCTTTGATATAAATTTCTTGAATCAAAAACCTTAACGTGTTTATATAAGCAACCTTTTAGGACTAACAAATTAGCCCCAATTAATTTAATAGAGTAATATCTTATTAAAGCATCACCCCATCTAAATTGGTATATCCCACGAGATTTAACTATATGTTCTAATAATTTTATATACAATTCTTTTTTTAACCATTTAAGTTTGATTATTTCAAAATTTGTATAGTATATTTTTGGATTAATTGAGGCTTCATTACAAATATCCTTATAATCTTTTGAAATATATTTAAGTGATTCATTTTTTTTGCAAAAATTATATAAGCAATTACCAAACCCTATAGATACGCCTTTATCCTCTTTTTGAATAGTGTTATGAATGTATCCATAATCTTCTCTTATATTTTCTAGCATGAATATGAATTCTTGATTTACATCTAAGAAAAAAGAATCAGTATCTAATCTCACATAATAATCACTATCTTTTAATTCCTCATCATTAAAAAGATCTATTGCAAAGAACTTACACATATCTCTGTAGCCCAGTGAAAAGCCTTTTGTAATGTCAGAAACGTTAGGAAAATTTATAAGATAATTTTCAGAATAAGATCTTTTTACATAATTTTTGAGTGAAATTTTTTTTAAAATTATTTTTATATTTTTTTTTATTAAATTCTCTATTAATTCATTAACCTCATTAGAAGGATTACCTTCGCAAAATATCAAAACTTTAAAATGGCATTGAAGTTTAGAAAGTATATTTTTATAAAGTAAATTTAATGAATAATAAAAATCAATCCATGTTTTTTTATCATTTCTTATTAAATAAGTAAATGTAAATTTATTCATATAGTTAAACTTTTCAAGATATAAAATAATTTTATTAATAATAACAATGAATATAATTTTTTTATGGAAATCTTTCCTTTTAAATTTTTAAACTTAAATTATCTTAGAATAAGTAAATTTAATTTAAAAAAATATTTTTCAAATAAAGATCAATCAAATAGATTTCTATTTAAATTAACCGAGCAAAAATAAAAATTAATAATATCATCTTTAATTTATGGTTTTATAATTTTTTTAAATAAATTATGAACCTAGATTTTTAGTGATTTGTTAAAATTTTAAGAATAGAAAAATTTAAATTGAATATGCATGAAATAATTTTTAAAGGTGGGCTGGGCAATCAATTATTTTGTTTATTTCAAGCTTACAAAATTTTAATTAAATATAAAGCAAAAGTTTTTATAAATCTTGCAAACTATTCGTTTTCAAAGAGAGAAGATAGAAAATTTCTTATTAATAAATTGTATCCTCCTCTATATGAAGAATTTCAAGAAAGTTCAAAAACCTTTGCAAAGATTATTTTCTTGACATCAAGGGTTTTAGAAAAGTGTTTTGTTCTACAAAGTGATGAAAGATTACCTGGTGATAAGTCTTTTTCTATAAATTATTTTCCTAATAGATATCTGCATTCTGGCTATTTTCAAAAAATTTATAATTCTGATTTAGATAAAGAAGCTCTTGAGTTAATTATAAAAAAGTTTTCTCCATATATTTCTAAAAAGAAAGATAGAAATCTGGCTATTCATATTCGAAGAGGTGATTATCTATCAAAAGAACATAATATACATGGAATTATTAATGAAAGATTTTTAATTAATGAATCAAAAAAACAATTGTTAAAGAAAGAATTTAACGGCATAACTATTTTTTCTGACTCTCCAGAATTAATAGATTTAAGAAAGTTTAGAGAATTGCATAAAAATATTTCTATAGATCCTGGCGGATCAGCAATTGAAGTTTTTAAAAGAATGGCTAATCATAAAGGCTTAGTTGCATCTAATAGTACATTTTCGTTCTGGGCTGGAATTTTAGGAGGTATAAATAATTTTTCAATCCCTTACTATTGGATGAAAAATGTTAAGTCATCCTTAATTGGTTTAGAAGATATTTATAGATATAAATGTGAATTATAAAAGCGATATATAACTTTAGATTTTAAAATAATTAGCCCTTACCCCTAAGAAAATTTATGTAGAAAATTTTTAAAATATTTTTTGGAAGTAATAATAATAAGCCTCTCAAGAAGAAAATAAATACTGCAAAATGCAAAGGTTGTATATTATTCTTAAATAAAAAAATTTGTAATTTAACTTCGCCTAGTAAATTTTTCAAACCTCCTCTTCTTAAATAAAGCCCACTTCCTCCATTAACACATACAAGAAATTCATCTATATTGATAAATTCTTTTTTAAGATAAATTAATTTTGCCCATAATCCATAATCTTCCCTTAAATATATATTAGGGTATCCTCCTGCTTTCTTAATAACCTCAGTTTTATAAAAAGCTGTCATGTGATTTATAGGATTTCTGAATCTTGAGAATTTTTTGATTTGTTTGTTATTAAGAGGCATTTTCTTTCTTAATCTTGGTAATTCAATTTTGTTATAATTATCGATTTCATAAATATTGCTGCCAATTACATCAAAGCCTTTTTTCGCATATATTATTTGACTTTCAAATCTATTTGGCAAATTTAAATCGTCACTATCCGCTCTAGCAATCCATTTAGTTTTAACTTTTTTAATTGCAGAGTTTAACGCATTAGCTAAACCAATATTTTCTTTTAAAATATTTATTTCTAAAGGATACTTTAATTTTAATTTATTTATTGTTATTTGATTTTTATTTGGAACGGGGCCATCAATTGTAAGTATAAAGAAATCAGGTTTTATGGTGTTTTCATAAACACTTTCAATTGCTTTTTCTAATAAAATAGGATTATCATTCCAATAAGTGCTCATTAAAACTGTAAAACTTATATCTTCCATTTACTTTATTTAAAAAGTTAATTTTGTTTATTAAAGAAAAAAGAACTTTATTAGCTTAATACTTAACTTCATAATAATTTTAAAATATCCAACAATAAATGTAGAAAAAAGTATAACTGATTTAATAAAAAGTTTATTGAAAATTTTTGCATTATAAAAATAAATTTTGAAAGAGTTTAAAGTCATATTTGAATTATGACTCCTATATCTCACTAGTGATTTTGGTAAGTACTCAACTTTAATTTCAGATAGTATAATTTTTATCCACCAATCATAATCTTCAGAATAAAATTCTTGATTAAATGGAATTGATAAAAATATTTCTTTTTTACCTGCAATACCTGATCCTCCTCCAAAAATATTGTCGCCAGCTATCAATGAAAAAAGATTAACAATTTTTTTTTCCCTCCCTAAATGATACTTTGTCTTTTTATTTAAAGAACCAAATTTAGAAAAAGCATGACAGACAACTTGGCAATTTTTGAGTGATTCGATTGTCAACTCGCCTTTATTAATCTCCCAATAATCATCATCATCAGAAAATATAATATTGTCTGATTTTGCAATACTAACCCCAGCGTTTCTTTTCTGAGATGTAGTTAAATTTTTAAAAAATATTACTTTTATAACATTTTTTCTAAGAATTAAATTTTCAACGGACCTACATTTTTCATTATCATCAAATATTATAATTACCTCCCTAGGTAATAAAGTCTGTATATATATACTTTCCAATAAATTATTTAAGTAATTAATTCTTCCTAAAGATGGGATTATTATTGAATACATCTTTTAAATTCAAGTTAATTTTTTATTATCAATTACTTCATTATCAAATGCTATATTCTTTATGCCTGCTAAAAGTATCCATCCAACTATGCTAATTCTTCCATCAAAATATTGAATATCAACAAGATGCATTATTATCAATAAAGTAAAAGCTATTAACCATGCACGATCAAGTATATTTGATTTATTTACATTCAATTTTATAAAAAATAACTTTGAAAATGCTTTATATGTTAGATACAAAGTTGGTAATAAAATAAGTAATGCTGCAGGTATGCCGTAATTAATCATTAATTCCAGAGGAAGATTATGTGAGTGTCCTTTCCAAAATCCGGTTTCGTTTTGAAATAAGTAAGTGAATGATTTTGATCCATGACCAAAAATTGGTTTATCTGAAATAAATTTAAAAGCATATTTCCAAATACCTAGTCTTGATATGTCAAGTGTTTGATAACCTAATTCTGTGAAATTATTCCATATTCCTTGAGGAATTATTAATTGTAAAAATAATTTAAATCTTTCACCTGATATTGGAAATAAGAAATTAGTAACCAAGATCGAAAAAAATGCTAAAAAAAAGTAAAGCCAAAACTTAATTCTTGATCCATAAATAAATAATATTGGAATTAGGAGGCATAACCATCCAGCTCTAGAAGCAGTTAATAATATTAATAAGGAAATTGAGAATATTAGAAGTATTTTAAAAATCAACTTAATTTTATTTTGATTATCAAAAAATATGAAGGCTAAAGAAAATGGCCATATTATATTAAGCCAAGCAGCAAGGTAATTTGGATTATTAAAAAGACCAGTTACTCCTGTAATACCTTCTAAGGGTCTTTGATACCAGACAATAAGCCCATAAAGTGTTTCCATGGGCCCAAACCAGTTAAAAAGGATTTGCCCAAAACAAGAAAAAATTACAGGAATAGATCCAAATATTAATAATAAAATACATCTTTTTCTGTCTTTGCTATTAAAAAGATATTTCTGAAAACCAAAAAAAGCAAAAATTAATGGGATCCAATTTAATAATCCTACAAATATTAAATATGAGTTGTTTGAAATATTATTGATTGAACTTTTATCAAAGAAATTAAAAAATCCACTTATGATAAGAAACAGACAACTTATCAAGAAAATTAAATTTAATTTATCAGTAAATATTTTTTTAAAGTCATCACAATAACTCATTATTAGAGAGAACAACAAAAATATTATTGACAAGGAAATTGCGGAAGGTAATAGAAATAAACCTATAAAGAAGGAAAATCTACCAATTTCGAAAAAACTCCTAGTAATATTTTTATTAATTTTTTCCAACAAATAATTTAAGCTATTGGGTTTTTGAAAAGATCTTTCAACGCTTCCTGCAGGATTCGAACCTGCGGCCCACTGCTTAGAAGGCAGTTGCTCTATCCAGCTGAGCTAAGGAAGCACTCTGTTATTATATCTGACAGGATTTATAGAAACAATAAATTAAACTTTATATTTAAAGAAAATATATTTCAAAAATTATTTTTATTTATTGGATTATCCACAAATATTTTCAGTAGAGAAGAGTTTCGTAAAGAATCTTTTCTTACAGATAAAGCTATAGGAATTATTAGTGGATTCGGCATGTCAAGTTATTCCTTGGCTCTTGAAGGAATCATTGGATATTTGAGTATTAAAGATTAAATGCTAGTCGATTTTAAAAGGCCAACTTCTCATATTAAATATTTATCGTCATTTACCTCAGATGAGTGGATCAAACTCGCATTATCTAATCCAATAGATATTCTTATTGACCATGCTCATTGTGAAAGAAAAGCAGCAGGAGTAGCTATTCAATTGATGTTTAGATATCCATCAGAACCAAATCTGGCAGAAGTTTTAAGTCCATTAGCGAGAGAGGAATTAGAGCATTTTGAAAAAATACTCTATTTTTTAAAGGATCTTGGACATTCTCTTGAGTCCTTAAAACCGCCTCCATATGGAGCTGAGTTGTCCAAGAATATAAGAAAGGAAGAGCCCAATAGAATGCTTGATAGTTTTTTAATAGCAGGACTTATTGAAGCAAGAAGTCATGAAAGATTAAGCTTGCTTGCGCTGAATTATGAAGATAAATCGTTTAAATCCCTTTATAAGTCTCTGCTAGAAAGTGAGGCAAGACATTTTGGAGTTTACTGGAAACTAGCGCAAACTAAATTCTCTAAAAATCAAACTTTCAAAAGATTAGAGGAATTGTCTGAAATTGAGTCAGCAATACTAGCTGAAACTTTTATATTGCCAAGGGTACATAGCTAAAGTTAATAAAAATAAAAATGATAAGAAAAAAGTTCTTAAGTTTACTTAATCCATATAAAACTGATTTACCAACATTCACCATCGTTGGTGTAGGCCCTGGAGATCCATCGCTTTTAACAATTGCTGCTGTGGATGCAATAAAAAAAGCGAAAGTTATAGTTTTCCCAATATCAGATGATAATAAAAAGAGTTTTGCCGCGGAAATAGTCAAGAAATACACCAAATTTAAAAAAAATATCCCTATCATCTTTCCAATGGCTAGGAAGGATTTTGATCCAGATGAAATATGGTCTAATGCTGTAGAAAAAATTGTGAAATTTATACAAAATGGCGAATCAGTTGTTTTACTCTGCCTTGGAGATACTTCATTATTTGCAAGTTCTTCTAATATCTTGAGGTTAATAAAAAATAATCATGCTGAAATTATTACCAAAACTATACCTGGTATTTCCTCTATTTCGGCAGCAGCAGCTTTGAATGATTTTGATTTGGTAAAAAAAGGAGAGACATTGATCATCAAAGAATGCTCTTCCTCAGAATCTGAATTAACAACCCTAATTAGGGAAAGTAAATCAAATAGAACGGTATTGGCCATTATGAAAGTTGGCAAAAGATGGAATTTAGTAAGAAAAATTTTGAAAGAAGAGGATATCATCAATACAACATTAATAGCTTTAAGTGTTGGGATGCCTGATCAAATTATTCAATATGCATCACAATATAAAAAGGAGTTTATGCCTTATTTTTCTTTAATTTTGATAAGGTTCGATTAATGTATAAAAAATTAGTTGAAAATCAATTTACATGGCCAATATGTAAAAAACTATTATTTCTTATTCTTGAAGATAAGGTTAGTGATGTATTTGTTTGTGAATTAGTTTGGGAAAGACTTTTTTATACTAAAGAACTATCCATAAATGATTGGACCTTTAGCGCATTAACTCCTTCTTATTGGTCAGAAAAATATGAAAAAGCTCCTCAAATCATTTCAGAGCGACCAGCCTCAGTACATTTGACTCGATCAATTCCAAAAGAATATAAACAGGGATTGAAAAATTTTCTTAATTTTAAAGGTTATAAGATTAATGAACTCTATCCAAGAAGAACTAGAAGAGCGACGGCAGTAAATTGGTTAATTTATTGGGCGATTGAAAATGATTGCTTATCAGAAGATAATGGATTAATGCCAAGTCCAAGTAATCCACCGGCTAATCCAGTTAAAGGACATTTTGGCGATCCAGAAATAAAATAAGTTTTTTTGAATAAGGTAAATGATTCTATTAAAGGTATAGTTGTAATGGATACTACTTTCTTTGGAGAGAAGAATTGATTCTTCCTACAATAGCTATTATCGGAAGACCAAACGTTGGGAAATCTACCTTAGTTAATCGTCTTTGCCAAAGTAATGATGCAATAGTATTTGATAAGCCTGGTGTTACAAGAGATAGAACTTATCAAAATGCTTCATGGGGAGGTAAGGAATTTCAAATAGTTGATACTGGAGGTTTAGTTTTTGATGACGATAGTGAATTTCTCCCAGAGATAAGGACACAAGTCTTCTTGGCTTTAGAAGAGGCTTCACTTGCGTTACTAGTGGTAGACGGAAATCAAGGCGTTACTGATGGTGATTTATCAATAGCAAAATGGTTAAGAAACTCAAGCTGCAAAACAATTGTTGCTGTTAATAAATGCGAATCGACTACTTTAGGAATATCCCTAGCTTCAGAGTTCTGGAAATTAGGATTGGGCGAACCTAACCCTGTTTCAGCTATTCATGGTTCAGGCACTGGAGATCTTTTAGATCTCGTTATTGGCGAACTTCCTGAAAATAATATCCAGGATGATGAAGAAAAGATAATGATGTCAATTATTGGTAGGCCTAATGTTGGTAAATCTAGTTTATTAAATTCAATCTGTGGTGAAAAAAGAGCAATAGTTAGTGATATTAGTGGCACGACAACTGATTCAATAGACACGCTTATTAAAAAAGGTGATAATCATTGGAAAATTATTGATACTGCAGGGATTAGAAGAAAGAAAAATGTTAAATATGGCACTGAATTCTTTGGTATTAATAGGGCTTTTAAATCTATAGATAGAAGTGATGTTTGTGTTTTAGTTATAGATGCTGTAGATGGAGTAACTGATCAAGACCAGAAGCTAGCTGGGCGCATAGAAGAACAAGGTAGAGCTTGTATAATTGTTGTTAATAAATGGGATCTTGTAGAAAAAAATAGTTCAACAATTTATCAAGTAGAAAAAGAACTTAGATCTAAACTTTATTTTTTACATTGGTCAAAAATGATTTTTATATCTGCCCTAACTGGTCAAAGAGTTGATAATATTTTTGAGCATGCTCTTAATGCTGTAAATCAACATAGAAGAAGAGTTACAACATCTGTAGTTAATGAAGTACTAAAAGAATCAATCAGTTGGAAAAGTCCTCCAACGAAGAGAAGCGGCAAGCAAGGTAGGCTTTATTACGGAACTCAAGTAAAGAACAAACCTCCCACTTTTACTCTTTTTGTAAATGACCCTAAATTATTCGGAATAACCTATAGAAGATATATTGAAAAACAAATTAGAGTAAATTTAGGCTTTGAAGGCACACCCCTCATTTTACTTTGGAGAGGAAAACAGCAAAGAGCTTTAAATAAAGAAGTCGAAAGAGAAAATATTGAGTTAATTCAAAAAGATTAATGAACTTGCTAACCAAATTTTCTGTTGGTCAATACGTTCATGGTAATAGAAGTTGGCTAAGAATTATAGATAGTAGGTTAAAAATAATTATCGTAATGATATTTTTAATCACTCCAATCTGGGCAGGTCCAATATGGAGATTGAGTTTAGTTGGTTTTTTACTATTAATTACTTTTTTAAGTTTTTTGCCATCTAGAGTATGGTGGCGATCATTATTTTTTCTCTCATGCTTGTCACTTTTAATTGGATGCATATCAATACTTGCATCCTCTGATATTCAATCTCTTGATGGCTACTTGAGAAATCCCAATGAGTTGCAAGTAGTACTGGAAAGCCAAAAAGAATGGAATATTTTGCAAATTCCTTCTCAGAAGATATGGCTTATTCATGTTGGTCCTTACAACTTTTCAAGAAAAGCCATTGAACTAGGAATAAAAACCTCCACTTTGATATTTACCGTTATTCATAGTGTGAATTTGATGCTTTTAACCACATTGCAGGAAGACATTGTATGGGGTTTAAGTTGGTTTATGTATCCATTAAGAAAGATTGGATTGCCAACTAGTAAATGGCTTTTTCAGTTGTTAATTGCATTACGTTTTATTCCTCTAGTGCAGGAAGAACTTCAAAATATAATCAAATCAGTGTCAGTTAGATCAATAAATTTTCGAAATTTAGGATTAAAGAAATCCTTTAATGTTTTAATAATTTTAGTCGAAAGGTTATTTCAAAATATATTTCTTAGAATTGATCATGGAGCAGAATCATTACTCTCAAAGAAAAAAATAATTATAAAAACCAACAGATTTAGAACTCTTTATCCTTCAAAATCTCTCAATGTAATTGTTAATACATTATCGATTTGTTTTATTTGCATAGCAATTTTTCTTAGAAAACTGTATGGTGCATTATAAATAACACAATATTTTAGGTTTGAGTTCTGAGCGTTATTTAAACCATCCAACATTTGGCATGCTATACCAAGTTTCTCCTGGAAATGATGGGAGAGATATTTATGCGACTTTATACGCTCAAAAAATGTTTTTCTTGGTAGAAGTTCGACAGAGAGAAGTTTTTTTTGAAGTTATACCTTATTTAGATGCACGTAATCAGGCCGAATTAAACCTCCAAAAAGCTAGAAGAAAAGGTTCTGAAGAGCTATCTAAATGGGATAATTTATTTACGCAAACTTTCTTATAAAAGGTGAACCCTGCAAATTTTTTAAAAATAAAAAATAAAATACCATCAAATGTAAATATTCTTGCTGTAAGTAAAGGATTTAAAAGTCAAGAAATCAAGACTATTCAAAATATAGGTCAAAACGATTTTGGTGAAAGTAAGGTTCAAGAGGCGTTTGAAAAACAAATAATCTTAAAAGACCTTAAACAAATAAATTGGCATTTTATTGGAAGAATACAAAGTAATAAAATAAGAAAAATAGTTCAAAATTTTAAATATATTCATTCAGTAGATTCATTTGAAAAGTTGCAAAAGATCTCTAATATTTCACGCGAAGAGAATAAAAATCCATTAATAATGTTGCAGGTTAAGTTGAGTGATGACCCTACTAAAGGCGGCTTTAATCCTGAATTTTTAATTTTGAAATGGAGAGAAATTCAAGAGTTGCAAAATATTTCATTAACCGGTTTGATGACTATCAATCCAAAAGGACTTAGCTCTAAAGAAAATTCAGCGCTGTTCAAAAAATGTCGTTCTCTCGCTGATTCATTGCAACTACAAGATTGTTCCATGGGGATGTCAGGTGATTGGGAGGAAGCTATTGACGCTGGATCAACTTGGTTAAGATTAGGATCATTGATTTTTGGAGTTAGATCCTAATTAGTTATTTTTTATAAAAATCTTATCCATAAACTTGCAGTAAAGTTCAACTAACGTTATTTAAGTATAGGTAGTTTATTCATTTAAAAAATGAATTTATTACTTAAGGTTCTTAAACCTTAGTAATCAATTTCAAGAGGATTTAAAAGGTGTCACTTATTTCTAGATTAAAGGCAGTAGTTGCAGGGGATGAGTATCTCGATGATGATTTTGATGAGTTGGACTATGAATCAGAAGATGAATTAAATGATATTAATAATTTCAAACAAAATCCAAAGAATGCAAATGCCCTTGCAAATTCAAATCCATTTGATTTTATGAATAACAACAGATCATCAAAAGTAGTTGGTATGCCTGGGATCTCAAATTCATCCTCAGAAGTAAGCTTAATGGAACCAAGAAGTTTTGATGAGATGCCTCAAGCTATACAAGCATTAAGAGAGAGAAAAACTGTAATTCTCAATTTAACTATGATGGATCCTGATCAAGCTCAAAGAGCGGTTGATTTTATTGCTGGGGGCACATATGCAATTGATGGACATCAAGAGAGAGTCGGTGAAAGTATTTTTCTTTTTGCTCCAAGTTGTGTAAATGTAACTAGTTCTTCTCCAGAAGAAGCTTCTCCTTCTTCTGTGCCTACAGAAAACACACCACAATATAGTTTGGGCAAAAATACTACTCCTGAACCAGCATGGGGTAATTCTAAATTAAGTGCTTATTCATGATTAATCTGTGACTGATAAAATTGCGATTATTGGTTTTGGAAATATTGCAAGTGCTATAGTTACCCCTCTATTAGATAACAAATTAATTCAGCCAAAGAATGTTTTTTGTGTCGTAAATACAGAAAAAAGTTTAGAAAACATAAAAAAAAATTATAAACATAATATAAACGTTTATAAATCAGGTTCTGAAGAGTCAAAAATAATTTGGGATTGTCAATATAAGCTTCTTTCGATAAAACCCCAACAATTAAATGATATAAGTGAGGCTCATAATATAAAAAACAAGGATAATTTAATAGTTTCAATTCTTGCCGGGGTTTCAATAAATAGACTTACTCAAAAGTTTCCTAATCATAAATGCGTAAGGGTGGTTACAAATATTCCAATAACTATTGGAAAAGGTTTAACAGGGATTTCATGGGGAGAAGAAATTACAGAAGATCAGAAACAATTTACAAAAAAATTATTTGAAAATACTAGTAAAATTTATGAATTTCCTGAAGATTACCTCGATATATTTTTAGCTTTAACTTCATCAGGTCCTGCAATTATTGCTTTAATTATAGAAGCATTAAGTGATGGAGGATTAAGCGGCGGATTACCAAAAATAATTTCAGAGGAACTTGTTATGGAAATGATACTAGGGACTATTTGTCTAATAAAGGAAAATAAACTTACTACTTCTGAGCTCAAAAATTTAGTAACCTCTCCAGGTGGAACAACTATTTCTGCTTTAAGGGTTTTAGAAAAAAAGAGTATAAGGTCAGCTTTAATTGAATCTATAGTTTCAGCTAGTAATAAAAGTAAAGAGTTTCGTTAGGTTTTTCAATTATTTTTTAAGTTCATATAAACTTTTTCAAGTGAATTTATATTTTTAGCAATTGTATATCTCTCAAGTACACGTTCTCTAGCTTTTTCTCCAAGATCTTTTGTAAATGAAGGGTGTTCTACAAGAATTGGGATTATAGTTTTTAATTGTGCAGCCACATTATCAGTTGAAATCACTATTCCTGCTCCGTTATCTAAAACTTCACCATCAGCTCCCGCATCTGTAGCTACACAAGCAGTGCCCGCAGACATTGCCTCTAAAAGTGATAATGATAAACCTTCTACTAAGCTTGGTAAGAAAAATACTTCTGCTATTTGCATTATTGCTATCCTAGTTTCTAAATCTAATTCGGCACCCCACCAAATTAATTTCTCATTACCAAGGTTAGAAAAACTATTTTCAAGTGTTGGTTTCAATGGGCCATCTCCAACAATAATTAATTTGCAATTTTGAGTTTTTATTTGGCGCCAAGAACGTAAAAGTGCCTCGATATTTTTCTCATTTGCAATCCTTCCCATATATAAGAAGATTCTTGCATTTCCAAGTTTGTTTTTCACCTGATTATATTTTTTACTTTTTTCAGAAAAAGGTTTCCAAATATTTTCATCAACGCCATTTGGAATAATTATTTGTTTTTCTTTAGGCACTCCTAATTTCTCAAGAACATTTTTTTGAGGTTCAGAAAAAATAATTATTTTATCGAACTTTGCTAACGAGGGAGCATAAAGTTGATATGTTAATTGTTGAGTACTCGCAGTTAGATTTCTATTTTTTGCATCAAATGGTGGATGAAATGTTCCTATAAGCGGAACATTAATTTCATTACAAAGCTCTGGAAGTCTAAAGTCTAAAGGAGATAAAGTTAGGCTTGCATGTACTATGTCAGGTTTTAATCTTTCCAATGATAACCTTAGCTCTTTTTCTGCCCTTGGCGAAGGTATTGTATAAACTTGAGACTTAATTAAATATGGGAGACTTACATCAGGATCATTTGCAAGAAATAATGGGTTTGATGAATTTGAACTAGAGGGATTGTCGAAATGAATAAAACTAATTTTATGCCCTCTGGCCTTTAATTCCTTAGTAGTTGAATTACCGTAAGTTACATTTCCACAAAAAGGGGATTTTTTCCCCAACCAGGCAATATGAACCACATTGATTGAATTAACTATTCATTAAGTTAACAGGCAAAGGCGCCATGAGCATATTTTTTAATACTTCATGAAAATGCTAACTATATATTTCTCTCAACATTTTTAGTGAAGATAGATCCTTCTCTAATTGAGTAGAGATCCATGTCTCAATAATGAATAATATTTTAAGCCAGACTTTTTTGGGGCCCAACAACTCTCCATTAGATTTTATTGGTAATTCTGGGAAAAGAAGTCTCTGTAATAGAGCAACTTCAGATGCATTTATTTTTAGATTACTTTGAGGATCTTCTATGGATGAAAACCCTTCACAGGGTAAATAATAACAACTCCATTCCCAATTTCCTAAAGGTGGAATAATAGGTTCTCCAGTTTTACAACAATGATGAATTGGTAAATTAATACCTCCGATGGCTAATAAATGGATTAAAGATTGAATACTCATTGAGAGCATTTTGATATCTTCTTCTTGAGACTCTTTATATAAATAAAGCCTATCAAGATGTGCAAGAACGCAAGATAGATAGTCTTGTTGCTTGTCATTATTACCTACTAAAAGAAATGTTAATTCAGTTATTGCTTGTGCGGCTGCAAGACATTCAATATTTTTTCCTAAACCAGAATAGCTTTTTAAAATTTTAATTTGACGTACTGATTTAAGATTTCTTTTCCCAAAAATCTGCAGACTTAAGTATGTTAAAGGAGTAGCTGCAGCAAGACTACTTTTAGGACGCCTAGCACCAGGTACCGCTAATCTAAGAATCCCTTGCTCATCAGTAAGGATAGTTATTAATCTATCATTCTCGCCTAATGGAGAAGCTTTAATACAGAGACCTTTAAGTCTGCACTCACCAGAACCAGACATTTAAATAACGTTTACTTCTTGAAAAATTTCACAAAAATTGGAAGTTCCAACGCAACTGATGCCGTTATCAAGCAAATCAATAACTTGCTTAAGTTTTTTAATACTACCTACAACTTTGATTTGATTTTGGGAGCCTGTTATCTTTAGTATTTCCGCTACATCATTTGATGTAATGGGAGGCCCAAAACCGTCCCCGAATTGAAAATTTTTTATTCCTAATTCCAAGGATATTTCTATCGCATTATACAAAACTTCTTTTTGTAGTTTTGATTTATTTATGATTAATGAAACTGGTAATCCAGATAATTTAACTTGCTCAATTTCAGCAGCGAAAGTTTCTAAATTTCTTTTGGATAAATTGATAAAGTTTGGGATATATTCAATTCCTTTTGCACCCTTATCTTTTGCAAAACAAACTAATTCTTCAATAAATGAAACTGGTAAATCTGCTAAAGGGTAAGAAATAAGTGCGTTTATATCCGAACTGTAATTGTCCAAACAGTTTTTAAGATCAGTTAAATAATTTAGTGAAGTAGAAATATTTTTGATATTGTATTTTCTTATTAAATCGCAATTCACACAGAAATCTTCCCATGATAAATAAGGGTTAATAATAATCGCATGAATTTTCTCGTTTAACTCATATTCAATATTGGGCATTTAAAACTTATTTAGATTGAATCAGTCCATAACCTCCATGATTCCTTTTATATATAACTTGAAGTTCATTATTTTTCTTGTTTCGAAAAACATAAAAATCATGATCAATTAGATCTAATTGTTTTCTTGCTTCGTCTGACGAAATTGGATTCATTTCAAAGTATTTATTTTTTATAGATGGCTCAGGCAGACTTGCTTCAGTTCCTTCTTTAAATAAAGCTTTATCTAAAAAATTTGATTCCATATTTTCAATTGGTAAAGTATCTTTATTTTTAAATTGTTTATTATGAATTGTTTTATTGTTTCTTTCTTTGTATTTGCGTAATTTTCTACAAAGTTTATTTGAAACTAAATCAATGCTTGAATATAGATTTTCAGTTTTTTCTTCAGCTCTGATTACGGTACCATTTGCAAAGATAGTAACTTCTGCAGTTTGGAACGAGACTCGTGGATTCTTTTCAATTGAAAGGTGTATGTCAGCTTCTTTAACGATATCCTTATAGTGATGTGTTGCTTTTTCTATCTTTGCCTCAGTATATTCTTTTAATGCTCCAGTGAGCTCAAGATTCTTTCCATGGATTAAAATTTTCATAACAAATCTAAAAATATTTACTTACTTTTTTAATCTACTTAAATATGGATAATAGAACAGCAATAATTAAACAACCTGATAATATTTCTTCTTTTAATGATGTTTATAAATTACAAAAAGAATATCAGAAGGCATTGATAACTGATAATTCTAACCCTAATTTTATTTGGATAGGGGAGCATCAACTTTGTTATACATTGGGGAGAGGATCTAATTACGATAATTTACTATTTTCACTGAATGATGCTAAATATGATGTTTTTAAGATTGATAGAGGTGGTGAGGTAACTTGTCATATGCCAGGACAATTAGTAACTTATTTGGTTTTAGATTTGAAAAATTTTAATAAAGATTTAAATTGGTACTTAAGAAAAATTGAAGAAATTATTATAAAAATCCTTGGAGCTTTTAATATAAATTGTCACTCTAGAAAAGGGTTTACTGGTGTTTGGATAGGAAATAAGAAAATCGCATCAATTGGAATTGGTTGTAAAAGATGGATTACAATAAATGGATTTTCAATCAATTTTGACTGCGAATTAGAAAACTTTAATAAGATAGTTCCTTGCGGAATAGAAAATTGTCTTATGGCAAATATGATTGATTACAACAAAAATATAAATATTCAAGAAGTCAAGAGAATTGTTAAAAAAACCATCGAGGAAGAATTTAATTTTGATTTTATATCAAAATAGAAATTAAAATTTCAAAATCTATTTAATATGGGTGATTTAGCGTATTGGCCTGCAACCAAACCTCTTTCTAAAAAAAATAAATTTGCCAAAAATAGAGATTTTATTAAGAACCTTGATCATATAGATCAAATTTGGGAAAAATTAAAATTTAAATTTGGTGATGCTCTGGCTGTTTGCGATTTAAGAGGGAAATACAAAGAAAAATTTTCTTATTCTGAGCTGGCTGATTTAATAACAAAAGTCTCTTTTTCTTTTGAATATTATGGTTTAAAAAAGGGGGATGTAGTTACTGTAATATCTGAAAATTCTCCAAGATGGCTAGCAGTAGATCAAGGCTTAATGCGTTTAGGAGCTATAAATGCAGTGAGAGGTATTAATTCTCCTTCAGTAGAATTAGACTATATTATTGGGCACTCTAATTCAGTAGGACTAATAGTTCAATCTAAAGAAGTTTGGCTAAAGTTAAACAACAAAGAAGAATTAAAAAAAAGACTGAAATTTATAATCAATTTAGAAGATGAACAATTTGAAAGTTTAATAAGCTGGAGTACATTCATAAGTTCAGCAGAAAAAGAAAATTTACAAAAAAATAATCTTGAAAAATTTAATCCAGAAATTGATGACGTCGCTACTATTCTTTACACTTCTGGGACGACCGGTAAACCTAAAGGTGTGCCTTTGACTCATGAAAATTTTTTACATCAAATAATTAATTTAGCCTATATCGCTGATCCAGAACCAGGCACCTCTGTATTAAGCGTTTTGCCTATCTGGCATTCTTATGAGAGAAGTGCGGAATACTTCTTTTTTTCATGCGGTTGTTCTCAATACTATACAATTCCAAAATTTCTTAAAGATGATCTTACACAAATAAACCCTGTTGTCATGGCTACTGTACCGAGACTATGGGAAGCAATACATGATGGTTTTTTTCAGGCTTTGAAAAAAATGCCTTCCAACAAGCAAAAACTTATTAAGTTTTTGATAAGTAATAGTTCGGTTTTCAAAAGAAGTCTTAGAAAGATAAGAAATATAGATATAAATCAAATAACTTTTAAATCAAAAATCATCTTACTGGGTTCTGTTATTAGCCGATATCCTTTACATAAATTGTCTACTATTTTTTTATGGCCGAATATTCTTAGACAACTATGCGGAGAAAAACTGAAATTTCCCATTAACGGTGGAGGTGCATTGCCAGAACATGTAGATCTTTTTTTTGAATCTTTAGGTGTAGATGTTTTGGTGGGATATGGACTCACAGAAACCAGTCCAGTATTAACTTGTAGGAGAAGAGAATTAAATGTTAGAGGATCATCTGGTCAGCCTTTAGCATTTACTGAAATCAAAATAGTGAATGATGATAAAAAAAAGATTCTGAAGTTCAGAGAGGTTGGAAAAGTTCTTGTTAGGGGTCCGCAAGTAATGAAAGGTTATCTTAATAATGAAATAGCTACAAAAGATGTTTTATCCAAGGATGGTTGGTTTGATACTGGTGATTTAGGTTTTCTAATACCAAATGGTTCTCTCTTTATAACAGGAAGAGCCAAGGATACAATAGTGCTATCAAGTGGTGAAAACATAGAACCGAATCCGCTAGAGACTGAAATCCTTAGTTCTGAATTTATTAATCAGATTCAACTAGTAGGACAAGATAAGAAATGTTTAACTGCCCTTGTAGTTCCTAATGTCGAATTGGTTAAAAGCAAGTTTTTAGAAGAAGACCTTTCAAAATTAAACCTGAATAAAAATATTAGTACATTTTTTAAATCACAAATAAATAATTTGCTTAAAAGTCGATTAGGAGCAAGATCAGAAGAACAAATATTAGATTGTTATTTTGTTGATGCTTTTACTCTAGAAAATGGATTGTTAACACAAACTCTTAAACAAAAAAGAAAGGAAATAGAAAAAAAGTATTCATTACAAATAGAAAATATGTATGAAAACAAATTTTGCAAGAAAATTTGATTTGTTCTATCTATATTGAAAAGGTAATTAAATTTTTTATGGAAACAAAAAACTCAATATCTATAAAGCGCTCAATAGCTATTAAAGCTGTAGTTACCCCAACTTGGAAGGAAGATGCTGAAAAAGAATTAAGTAAAGCAATTTCAAACATTGATCAGCAATTATCGCAACTAGAGCAGGAGGGGCAGCAGATAGCAAATAATATTAGATCCCAATCGGTTAACCCTCTAGATCCAAGGGTTCAAGAACAGGTTAGTCAGGTGCAACAACAAGTCGCAGCAAAACGAAATGAAATTGAAGAACAAAAAAGAAATCTACTTCAACAACAGAGTCAAGTTCGCGAATTAAATATGGACGAAATTGTTGATCAAGGGCAAGTGGATAGTTTCTGTGATGTCACTGTGGGAGACAATCTTATTGAAAAAATGCAAGTCTCGATTACGGTTAAAGATGGAGTTATTCAATCTATTAATAATTAAAGAGAAGATTGAGTATTTTTTGATAAATATAAGTAAATCTTAATTCCGAAAAGTTTAAAATTCTAATCGATCTAAATTATTACTTTCTTAAAATTTAAGAGTTCCCACTGTGAACATGATTTCGTATAATTAGATCAAGAGTTAAAGGGCTCTTATTCAATAAAACTTTTGAAAGTTTGGTAAAAATCCCTTGAAACTTATGCAATAACAATTTTCTTATGTCTCACGAAATATTCATGCCTGCCTTAAGTTCTACTATGACGGAGGGCAAGATTGTGGAATGGTTGAAAAATCCAGGAGATAAGGTTGAAAGAGGCGAATCTGTCTTGGTTGTTGAATCTGATAAGGCAGATATGGACGTTGAATCTTTCCAAGATGGATATCTTGCAGCAGTCTTAATGCCTGCAGGCAGCACTGCTCCTGTTGGAGAAACTATTGGTCTTATTGTAGAAAATGAGGATGAGATAGCATCTGTTCAAGAACAAAATAAAGGAAATCAACCCGAAGTCTCTACTTCAGGCCAACTTGAATTGGTAAGCAATAAAACTGAAGAAAAACCAGTTGTCCAGACTGAAAATATTAATAAAAAAGCGGAAAAAGTCGTCTTAAAAAGTGAAAAGCCTGTACTATCTTTTAATACCGATCAAATTAATGCCGCTACAAGTAATGTTTCTTCGAGGATAATTGCATCTCCAAGAGCTAAAAAAATAGCCTCTCAAATGGGTGTTGATTTATCAAAGGTCCATGGATCTGGCCCCCACGGAAGGATTCAAGCCGATGATATTTTAAAAGCTAATGGTCAACCTGTCTCAATACCATGGATAGGGGAAGGTGGTTCTCCTGTAAGTATTCCTGACGCAAATTTGGGAGTTGAAAGTAAACCAGAAACTCCAGGAAATAGTTTTGGTAATCCTGGAGAAACAGTTCAATTTAATACTCTTCAAAAAGCGGTAAATAAAAATATGGAATCTAGTTTAGATGTTCCATGTTTTAGGGTTGGATACTCTATCAATACAGATAAATTAGATAATTTCTACAAAAAGGTAAAACAGAACGGAGTTACTATGACTGCTTTACTTGTAAAGGCAGTTGCAAAGACACTAAAGAAACATCCTCAAGTTAATTCAAACTTTTCAGAAAATGGAATTTCTTATCCAGAAAATATAAATATTGCTATTGCTGTTGCGATGGAAGATGGTGGACTAATAACTCCAGTATTAAAAGAACCATGTAATACTGATTTATTTGAATTATCTAGGGAATGGAAAGACCTCGTAAAAAGATCGAGATCAAAACAATTAGAACCTGATGAATACTCAACGGGAACATTTACGTTATCTAATCTTGGTATGTTTGGTGTTGATAGATTTGACGCAATACTACCCCCAGGGACCGGTGCGATCTTAGCGATAGCATCATCGAAACCAACTGTTGTAGCTAATAGTGATGGTTCAATATCTGTTAAAAAAATAATGCAAGTGAATCTTACAGCTGATCACAGAGTGATCTATGGTGCTGATGGTGCTTCATTCTTGAAAGACTTGGCTTACCTGATTGAAAATGAGCCAGAGACACTTGTATCTTAAATTTAATTGATTTCTCAAATTAATAATGAAGAAAGAGATTATAAGCTTGAAGCTTATGATTATTTACTTGATTCTTCATTAATTGCTAGTAAACCTTCTGCAATTAGGCATGAATCAAGGTTGATGATAGTTAGAAATAGTGTTTTAGAAGAAGACTGCTTAACTAATAAATTTACCAAGAATCTTTTAGATGAATTTAGAAAAGGGGATCTTGTGGTTGTAAATAACACTAAAGTAATGAAGGCAAGGTTAAAGGTTCAATTAGAAAATAGGACGTTAGTTGAATTATTAGTCTTAGAAAGATCCTATGAATGTGTTTGGTTATGTTTGGCAAAGCCAGCAAAAAAGTTAAAAATAAATAGAAAAATAATATTAAAATCTCCTTCTGCACAAGATATTAATTTGATGATTGATGGGGTTGATGAAGAAACTGGAGGGAGATTTATTAAATTTCCTGAAAATATAACTGATCTCAATTCAATGAATGCCCTTCTTGATAAATACGGGGAAATCCCTCTCCCACCTTATATAAAAAATTCCGAAGAAGAATCTTTTCATGAGAATAGTTATCAAACTGAGTATGCAACTAATCCAGGGGCCGTTGCCGCGCCAACTGCTGGTTTACACTTAAGCAAAAGTCTTATTTCCAATCTTAAAAAAAAAGGAGTAATAATTTTACCGATAACTTTGCACGTGGGTTATGGAACATTCAAACCAATTGATCAAGAAGATCTTAGTGACTTAAAACTTCATAAAGAATGGGTAAGTGTTAATGAGGAAGTAGTAGAAGAAATAAAAAAAATAAAGAAAACAGATAGAAGAATAATTGCCATTGGAACAACTAGCGTGAGAGCTCTTGAAAGTTGTTATTCTAACGAAATTAATGACTTTATTCCCATAGCGAAATACGTGGATTTAGTAATTAAGCCAGGATATAAATTTAAGGTAGTTGATGGATTATTAACTAATTTTCATCTTCCTAAAAGTTCATTATTACTATTAGTAAGTGCAATGATTGGTAGAGAAAGATTATTAGATTTGTATAAAAAAGCCATAAAAGAAAAATTTAGATTTTTCTCTTATGGCGATGCTATGTATATATCACCAGATTCACTACTGGAGAAAAATAGGTTTAGGCTTTGACTGGTTCTTGAATGATTCCGCTTGGAACTTCAGTAAACATAATTGATGATAAATATCTCTCTGCTAAATCAGGTAGAACAACTACAATAGTTTTTCCAGCATACTCATCTTGTTCAGCTAATCTAACAGCAGCAGCAGCAGCAGCTCCACAAGATATCCCAACTAATAGGCCTTCTTCTTTTGCTAATCTAAGTGCCATCTCGATTGACTCGTCATTTGTAACCTGTTCAACCTTATCAACAATTGATAAGTCAAGGTTCTTAGGAATAAATCCTGCTCCAATTCCTTGAATTTTATGTGGTCCAGATTTAACCTCTTCTCCATTCATTGTCTGTGTAATAACAGGACTATGTGAGGGTTCTACAGCTACAGAAGTGATATTTTTACCCTTCTCTTGCTTAATGTATCTTGAAACTCCTGTAATTGTGCCGCCAGTTCCAACCCCAGCAACTAAAACATCAATTTCACCATCGCAATCATCCCAGATTTCTGGTCCAGTAGTTTTGAAATGAATTTCAGGGTTTGCTGGATTATCAAATTGACCTGGCATGAAATATTGAGAAGGATTACTTTCTGAAATTTCTTTAGCTTTAGCTATTGCTCCAGGCATACCTTTAGATGCCTCTGTTAAAACAATTTCAGCCCCTAACACTGCCATAACCCTTCGTCTTTCAATTGACATGGATTCTGGCATTGTAAGGATCAGTTTATAACCTCTTGCTGAAGCAGTAAAAGCAAGAGCAATTCCTGTATTTCCAGAAGTTGGCTCAACAATAGTTTTGTCTTTTGTAAGCTTCCCACTTTTCTCTGCATCCCAGATCATGTTTGCACCAATCCTACATTTGACGCTGTAAGCGGGGTTTCTACCTTCAATTTTTGCAAGTACTGTAGCTTTAGCGTTTTTAGTAACTGATTTTAATTTTACTAATGGAGTGTTTCCAATAGCAAAACTGTTGTCCTCATAAATTTTTGCCATTTTATATATTGGGAAAATATATTTTAATACTAACTATTATTCAGAAAAAGAGTATATAAGTTTCTATACGGTAAATACTAGGAATTTAGAAATTGTTTAGTGCTTCAGAAAAGCTTTTCCATAATTGATTTTGGTCTTCTAATCCAACTGATACTCTAATAAGGTGCGAGGGAATACCAAAACTTTCAGCCCAATCCAACTCATTATAATGAGCTAGTAAAACATAAGGACAAACTAGAGTGAATTTTGTACCTAAACTAGGTCCTTTAGATACTTGTAGAGAATCATAAAATTTTTTAGCTTTGTTCAATCCTCCATTTAATTCAAACGATAATAAGCAGCCGTATCCACCATCAGAAGTGAGTAAAGAATTAAAATTTGGACAATTTTCAGGATGGAAAATATTTTTAATCTCGCTGTGGTTCTCTAATCTTTTTTTTAATTCTAAACATGCTTTATTTTGTTCAAAAACTCTTTGATTTACATCTCTACTAACTTTCTCTAGATAAACTGTATCTCCATCGGAAAGTACTGGAAGATTAATCTTATTTAATGCATTTCTAAATTGATCAATCCATTTGCTGTTTGGATTTAGTATTAATGATCCGGCAAGAATATCACCACTACCTGAAAAAATTTTTGTAAGTGAAGTAAAAACTATATCTGCATGTTCTAAGGAATTTATATTTAAATTTGAACCAATTGTATCGTCAACAATTAATGGAATATTTAACTTTTTTGCTATTTTTGAAATTTTTTTAATGTTTACACATTTGAGCATTGGATTACTAGGTAGTTCAACAATTAATGCTGATGGATTTATTCTTTTGATTTCTAATTCAATATCCTCGCAATTTTCTTCTGTAATTAACTTGGCTCCATGAAAGATGTTCATTGGTAATTTAAGTACATCTACATATGGAAAACCAATTTGTAGTGTGGGTTTAGCTGGAAATAATTTATATATGATTTCTAATGATGTATGCAATGCAGACATTCCAGATGAAGTTAAGTGAATATTATTAGAGTTAATTTTTGTAGATTTAGAAATTCTATTTTTTATTTTTTGAGAACATTCATTTACATATGATTTTGGAGGGCAATCTTCAAGTCCAAGTTCTATAGCAGCAGACCTTGAAGATATACCAAGACCAGTATGTTGCCAAAAAGATTTTGCATAAATACTTCCTTCTTTTTCAGTTATTAAGAAAGCTAGATTATCTCTTTTTTCTATTAATGAGAATTGTTTAGAAGTATTTCTATCAATGTATTTTTTAGCTTTAAAAGCTATGCTTTCATTCGGATATGGCCAGATACTTTTATTGTTGTAGTAATTTTCCTTTTTTACTTTTTCGCATAATCTTTTCACTATGGGGTTTAGCCCGAATCTTGGGTAAATGGACTTCAATAAATTAATGCATTCTTGATTTTTTTCCTCGTAATTTATTACATCATTCCAAGTTGGTAATGCTACAGAAACAGCATGAATACTGTCAGGAATAGAATATCCCAACTCTAAATTTTTCCATATAGGGTTTTTAAGTAAATCTCTCAATTTTCAGAATTTATTTAAAGCAGATAATATATCTGAGATTAAATCGTTTGTTTCTTCACATCCAATCGATAATCTGACAAGAGTATCATCTATCCCTAAAGTATTTTTTGTTTCATCATCAACAGAAGCATGAGTCATTGTTGCTGGGTGACAAATTAAACTTTCAACTCCTCCAAGGCTTTCTGCCAACGAGAAATATTTGAGAGATTTGCAAAATTTAAAAGTATCCTCTTTTTTAAGATTTAATTTTATGGTGATCATCGAACCTCCAGATCTCATTTGCGATTTTGCTAAATTAAATTGCGGATGTTTTTGATTAAAAGGATAAATTACTTTACTAATTATTTTATGATTCTCTAATTCTTCAGAAATTAATTTTGCACTTTGCGTTTGTTGTTCGATTCTTAAAGGAAGAGTTTTTACTCCTCTCGTAATGAGCCAACTATCAAAAGGAGATGGTTGAAGCCCTAAAGCTTTTTGAGAGAAAAGCATCTTACTATTCCATACCTCATTATTTGTCAGTACTGCTCCACCAAGTGCATCACTATGCCCATTAATGAATTTTGTGGTGCTTACGAGCGATAGCGTAGCACCAAGATCTAATGGTTTTTGAATAAGTGCCGTAGAAAAGGTATTGTCTAAAACTACTGGTATTTGTAGTTTATTCGCTTCATCACAAATAGCCTTAATATCAAGTACCTTCAAAAGTGGATTAGTTGGACTTTCTAGCCATATCAAGGTTGGCTCGAAGTTTGAAATCTTTTTGATATTATTTTCGTTTGTAAAATCTGCGTATAAAACTTCTAGTCCAAATTTCTTAAAAACTTTTTCGAACATCCTCACTGTACAACCATAGAGATTTGACTCGCAGAGTATCTTGTCTCCTGATTTTAGCGTTGAAGCAATTGCAGTTACCGCGCTAATTCCAGATCCAAAAACTGTACAGTATTTAGAATCTTCTATTGATTTAAGAATGTTTTCTAGAATTTTAAAGTTGGGATTTCCTGATCTTGTGTAGTCGAAATTATCTTTATTTCCATGTTTGAAAGTAGATGTAGAAAAAATAGGAGGCATAATGCATCCAGTTCCTTCTGCAAATGTTTCCCCATGGTGAATAGATAAGGTCTTAAAACCTGGTTTTTTTACTTCATTTTCCTTATTTCCCATTATTTTTAAAATTAAGAATTAAATTAAATCTCTCATTTTTAAAAGAGAGATTTAACAATCCAAAGAAAAGTAGTATTAAACTTTTCTTGAATAATATTCAACAACTAGTAGTTCGTTTATTTCAAGAGCCACCCACTCTCTATCGCATTTTCCATTTATTTTTCCTGTTAATTTAGGTTTGTCTAAATCAAGATGTGGTGGGACATTTGCTAAACCAGGGAATTCTATATTACCTTCTACAAGTTTTTTGCTTGCTTTGTTTTCTTTAATTCCGATTACATCGCCTGATTTGCATTGATAACCAGCAATATCAAGAACCTTTCCATTAACGGTTACATGGCCATGATTTACTAATTGTCTTGAGCCAGGAATGGTGCCTCCAAAACCTAATCTAAAACAAACATTATCAAGTCTGTTTTCTAAAAGTCTTAGTAGGTTAGTTCCTGTAGATCCTTCTTGAGCTCTAGCTTTTTTTACATAACGTACTAGTTGTTTTTCAGAAACTCCATAATTAAACCTAAGTTTCTGCTTTTCTTCTAGACGAATCGCATATTCTGATCGCTTGCGACGGGCTTGGCCGTGCTGACCTGGAGGATTAGACTTCTTTGAAGCTTTCCTGGTGAGACCTGGTAGTTCTCCCAAGCGACGCGTAACCCTTAATCTGGGGCCGCGGTATCTTGACATAATTTTAAATTAAAAGAAATTTGCAATAAATTGGATAATTGATTAAATTCAATTAAACTAATTACTACTGGAATCATTATTTTACATCATTAAAGTGTTCAAAACTATTAATAAATCAATTACCTCTATACTTCTTTTTATGATTTCGTTTTATAAAAAGTGGTTTTCTCCTTTTTTTGGACCAAGATGCAGATTTATTCCAAGTTGCAGCTCTTATGGATATGAGGCAATTACTAGACATGGTCCTTGGAAGGGAGGGTGGTTAACTTTAAGAAGATTAAGCAGATGTCATCCTTTAACTCCCTGTGGATGTGATCCTGTGCCTGACTAATTGAATGAAAATATTTATTTTTGTTAGGCAGGGATGCTGCCTTTGTGATTCATTAAAAAACAAACTGGCAAAAATAAATCTTAATGAGTTATTCCCTAATCTAGAGGAGCTCAAAGAAATTGATATTGATAGGGTCGATTTATATAAAGATAAATATAAAAAATATGATTATGAAGTACCTGTTATCGCTGTTGAAAGAATTAGATCTGAGGAGATTATAGAATTGCCTCGCATTTCTCCAAGATTAAAAGATGATCAATTAAAGAATTGGTTTCAAAAAAATATTAATACTCTGGAGAAATAATTTTTTATATGAGATCTGTAAAATTACATAAACTTTTAGATTCGGTAGGAATTATTCCTTCATTAGATTTAATCGATCATGAAATTAATAATATTTCTTTTAACTCTAAAGAAGTTCAAAAAGGAACTTTATTTTTAGGTATGCCTGGTTTAAATGTTGATGGAGGAAAATATTGTATTGAGGCAATTGAAAATGGCGCGGAGGCTGCCATTATTGGTTCTGCTGCAAAAGAGAAAATTGGATCTATTGATCGAGAAAAGATTTTGGTTTTAGAGGATAATTTAGATTATATTTTTGGTCAAATACTAGCTGAGTTTTGGAATAGACCTTCAAGAAAACTCAAACTTATTGGTGTTACGGGTACAAATGGAAAAACGACAATTACTTTTTTATTGGAATATCTTTTAAAAAAATTAGGGAAAAAGACTGCATTATTTGGGACCTTGCTTAATAGATGGCCTGGCTTCTCAGAAGTGGCTTCTCATACAACTGATTTCGCCGATAAACTTCAAAAGAAATTAAATGCTGCTGTTGAGGTGGAATCTGAATTCGCGATATTAGAGGTAAGTTCTCATTCTATTGCTCAAAACAGGATATCAGGGTGCGAATTCGAGGCGGCTATTTTTACTAATTTAACTCAGGATCATCTTGACTATCACTCAAATATGGAATCATATTTTCAAACAAAAAGAAAATTATTTTTCCCTCCTTACTTAAAAGAGAAAGATGGAATTTGTGTATTAAATCATGATGACCATTGGGTATCTAAATTATATTCTGATCTTGAAAAAAGATCTTCATTAGTCTCTACAAAGATTACTGAAAGTGAATTTGAAAATGATGAATTTTTTTTCGTAACAGATAAAAAATTTACTGAAAGTGGTTCTACCTGTATTTTTCATACACCTAGGGAAAAAATTCAACTTTTTGTTCCACTTGTTGGTGAATTTAATTTAATGAATGCGATTCAAGCAATAACAATTTTGTATAAACTTAATTTTTCTTTAAAAGATCTATCAAAGTTAATACAATCATTCCCTGGTGCTCCTGGGAGAATGGAGAAAATACAAATTGATAATGAGGTCGTTTTAAGATCACTTCCAACAGTAATTGTTGATTATGCCCACACTCCTGATGGATTAAAAAAAGTTTTGCAATCAATTCAAAAATTTTGTGAAGGGAAACTCATAACTGTTTTTGGCTGTGGCGGAGATCGCGACAGTAGAAAAAGGCCTTTAATGGGATCAATAGCTGAAGAGTTTTCTGACCAACTTTTTATAACTTCAGATAATCCAAGATCAGAAGAACCCCAAAAGATAGTAAATGATATTTTGGTGGGTATAAAAAAAAGAGAAAAAATAATAATTGAGATTGATAGATTTAAAGCAATAAATGAATCTATTAAATTTGCCAATAAAGAAGATATTGTTTTAATTGCTGGAAAAGGACATGAAGACTATCAAATACTCAAAGATAAAGTTATTAATTTTGATGATAGACAAATAGCTTATAAATTATTAAAAGAAAAAAGTAAATCACAATAAATTTTCTAATCAAATCAGGAAGATCTTTACGCAAATTACAAGAAAAGTTTCTTAGAATTAAAATAGTTATTTTTAATAAAATGAAAGGCTTAGCCTTAGTTGTAGGAGCCGGTGGAATTGGAACACAACTAGCTAAAGATCTGAATGAAAGTGAAAAAGATTTAGATGTTGTTTTGTGTGGAAGAAAAAGTGAGTTTAATTCTTTTTGGGAATTAGACATAGAGGATTCTCAATCCCTTTTTCAGTTGAAAAATAAAATATCAAATCATCCTTCAAAATTAAGACTAGTTATTAACGCTACAGGGAGACTTCATAGTGATTCTCTTCAACCAGAAAAAAGACTACAACATCTTGATAAAAAAAATATGATGGAAAGTTTTTCAATAAATGCCTTTTCCCCTATTTTGTTAGCTAAAACTATTGAAGAATTTATACCAAAAGATATTAATTTTAATTTTGCAAGTATAAGTGCAAGAGTGGGAAGCATTGGAGATAATCATACTGGAGGTTGGTATTCATATAGAGCTGCAAAATCAGCACAAAATCAGTTTTTTAAATCTTTAAGTATTGAGTGGGCGAGACGTTTCCCAAAAGCTATTATTACATTGCTTCATCCAGGAACAGTAGATACTGATTTATCTAGACCTTTTCATAAATTTGTTCCAGAGCATAAATTATTCAGTAAAGAAAAATCATCCCAATTTTTAATCAATATTATTAAAAATCAAACTCCTGCATCTACTGGAAAATTTATTGCATGGGATAGCTCCGAGATACCTTGGTAAAATAAATTTTATCTTTATATCAATAGATCCTTATGTCAATATTTTTTTTATTTCTTTAGAAAGTAAATCCAGCTCTGTTTCTGTTGTCATTTGATGTATGCATGCTCTAAACCATTTTGGATCTTCTAAAACTCTAATCCAAATTTTTTTTTCTCCAAGTTTACTCACAAATTTTTCCTTATCTTTGATTTTTTCAACATTAAAACTAACAATCCCATTTAAGTATTTTTTTTCTAAAACTAATTCAATTTCCTTTAATTGATTTAATTCATCCCAAAGTTTCTCACTTAATCTTTTTATATTATTTCTCTTTTCTTTGTCATTGCAGTCTTTATCCAAAAGATCTAAAGAATTTCGCAGCCCTGCAAGTAAAGGGATACAAGAGGTAGCTACTTCAAACTTCCTTGCATCATTATGAAAAAGATTATCTGAAGGCTCATAGATTCCTTGTTCTTTTTTTAATGATTTCCAACCAATTATTGTTGGATCTGTTTCATGAATAAATCTATCTGAGACGTAAATCGCTCCGAGACCTTCTGGTCCACATGCCCACTTATGAGAAGTTATTGAATATAAATCAGAATAAAAAACTTCTTCTTCAATTTTTATGTGACCAAAGGTTTGAGCACCATCAACAAGTAAATAAGAGTTTTCTCGATTATTTTTTAATTCTATGGAAATTTGTTTTAAGGGAATTTTATATCCAAAGTTCCACAAAATATGAGAAATAATTAGGATCTTAGTCTTACTATTTAGATTTTTTAAAATCTGTAAAATTAAATTTTCGTCGTTTAGATTTTTAATTTTTTGGATTGGCAAAATTTTCAATATTAATTTATTTCTTCTGCAAAATTCTCGACTTGCGGCTACTACTCCAGGATGTTCACAGTCACTTATTAACAACTCTTCTCCCTCTTCTACCTTTATTCCCCAAAAAGGCAAAATCATACCAGAAGAGATATTTTCGGTTAAAGCTACGTTCTTTGAATTGACACCTAACTTTTGTGCAATTATTCTTTTTGTGGTCAATATTTCTTTGTAAATAAAAGGCCACATATCATTGGTAAATGGCCCTAAATCTTGGATTATTTCCCAAGTTTTGACTATTGCTTCTAAAGAAGATTTTGGTAATGGTCCTTGACCCCCATAATTGAAATAATACTTATTTTTTAATGCTGGTATTTGGTCTCTTAAATTATTTCTCATGGCAAATTTAAATTATATTTTTAGATTTTTGAATTTTTCAAATATTGCCAACTAAAGTTACTGTTCTAAATTCAATATCCTCAATTACTTTCCAAGGTTCAGCACTCCTTTCTGCAAATTCTAAATTTTTAAATCCTAGTTCCTTAAAGTCACTTATAAAATCTGGTTCATGCCATGCTCCACTAATACATCCTGTCCATAGTTCATGATCATTTTGCAATCTTAAAGGAACTTTTTTGTTAGAGACAATATCGCTAATTGCAATTCTTCCATTATCATTTAAAACTCTTTTTATATTTCTTAGAAGGTTATTTCTTGATTCTGGACTTACCAAGTTTAAAACGCAATTACTTAAAATAATATCAACTGATTTGTCGGCGATTAATGGATTTAAATCTTTATCTAATTCATCAAGTTTTTCAATTGAACCTTCTAGGAATTCTGTATTGTTGAAACCTATATTTTTTGTAACTTCTTTAGAGGCTGATCTAGATAAAGAAAGCATATCAGGATTCTGATCAACTCCAATAACTTTCCCACCTTTTCCAACAATTTGGGCACAAATAAAAGCATTTTTACCGCTACCACTTCCAAGATCTAAGACTATATCATTTTTTTGAACATATTTTGTTGGATCACCACATCCGTAGTCTCTTTCTATAACCTCTTGAGGAATTGCTTCAAGTAAAACGGGATTAAACCCAACTGGTGTACAAAGACAACTTTCTTTTTCTAGTGCGGCTGAACCATATCTTTCTTGAATCGCATCTTTATGATCGAATTGATTAGATGTGTTTGTATTACAGCAACTTTCAGACATATTTTTTAAAGGACTCTTGATAAATATAGCCAAAAAAAAAAGCCCCTGAAAAGGGACTTTTAATTTGTTTAATTAAATTATTTAGTGTAATTAACACCTCTGTAATTTAATTCTGCTTTTTCATTACTTGAAGAAGCGTCATCCATTCTATTGGTGTATACGTTTCTTCTGTAGGTAAGTTCAACAATTTGCTTTTTAGCAGCTTCTTTGTTTTGAACGTAGTTTTTACCTCTGTAAGTTAAAGTAGTCATGTTTCGATGTGACAACACGGCCATCCCCCGTTCCATGGTATGACTCGAACTGCGCCCTCAAATGAGGGTGAACGAAAAAGTAGCGATTGCTACAGAATTATTATAAACTTATTTTTCTAGGGATGTCCAGCTTTTACAAATAGAAATGAAGACTTAATGTTTTTTTAATTATTATCTTAGGTAAATTTTTTTATAAATAGTCTCGAAAAAGGTTTATGTTTATATTTGGTTTAATCTTCATGTAACTATTTATTTATGACAGGTTTTTTATATTTCTTGGGAAATACTTTAAGGTGGCCAGTGTTAAAGCCAAAAGAATTTTTTTCACTACATGCTTATTTTTCAATTATTTATTTGATAACTTTTACTTTGAGTAAATATGATGTAAGCCAATCAAATTTAGTTTTCACTTTAGGAATTCTTGCACCTCTTTTAATCGCTATTGGTCAAGGGCTGCCAATTGATTGCCTTGATATGGAATCATCTTTGTTGAAGGAATTAAAAACTAAATAATATATATTTCAGTTAAAAATTTTTATAAAACCTGGACAACTTCGCTTATTTCAGGAATCATTTCTTTTAACTTTCTTTCAATACCCATTTTGAGAGTCATAGTGCTACTTGGGCAACTACCACATGCTCCTTGAAGTCTGACTTTGACAATTGGACCATCTATTTCTGCAATCTCAACATTACCTCCATCAGAAATTAAAAAAGGTCTTAGCTCGTCAAGGACTTTTTCTACATTTTCGTTTGTCAGAGAGAGTGTTTCAGTACTCATAATTTTGGATTAACTTTATAATAAGCCTAGAAAGAAATCTGATTAATTGCAAAAAAGATAATTTTCTGTTGTGACTTCATCTAAAAATCCCACTAATGAAAATAGCTACTTTGATGCAGTCTTAGTAGGAGCAGGGATAATGAGTAGTACTTTAGCCCTCCTAATTTCAGAAGTTTTACCAGATATAAAATTTCTTATTATAGAAAAATTAAATGCTCCAGGAAGTGAAAGTACTGGTGCTTTTAATAATGCAGGTACAGGACATGCGGCTAATTGCGAATTAAACTATACCCCTTTTGATGAAAAAGGAAATCTAAAAATAGATAAAGCGCTCTCAATAAATCGTTCTTTTGAAACATCCATGTCATTATGGGCCTCATTGTATGAAGCAGGGAAGATTGATATTAACAAGTTTCTAAAATTTATTCCTCATATTAGCTTTGTTTCTGGTCAGGATAATATTTCTTTTTTAAAAAAAAGATTTCAGAAAATGTCCGAAAATCCTGAATTTATCGATATGGAATTTTCTACATCTTTTGATGAAATTTCATCATGGGCTCCTCTAATAACAAAAGATAGAAATCCATCTACTCAAATTGCTGCTACCAGAATAGGTAGGGGAACTGATATCAATTTTGAGGCTTTAACTAAAGAGTATTTGTCATTAGTTTCTTTAAACAAAAATGTTGAAATAAGATACAAAACAGAATTAGTAGATTTAAAGAAAATTGATAAAAAAAAATGGGAACTAGAAATCAGTTCTGAAGGTAGAAAAACTTCAATTAGAACTGGCTACGTTTTTCTTGGTGCTGGTGGAAAAACAATTAATTATTTACAAAAATCAAAAATTCCAGAAGCAAAAAGTTATGGTGGATTTCCTGTTAGTGGGAAATGGCTTATTTGCGAGAAAAAAGATCTAACAGAAAAACATAACTCAAAAGTTTATGGTAAAGCTGATATTGGATCCCCACCAATGTCTGTGCCTCATTTAGACACCAGATGGATTGATAATAAAAAACTTCTTTTATATGGACCTTTTGCTGGATTTACAACGAAATTTCTAAAACAAAGTTCATACTTTGACTTATTTAGTTCAATTAAAAAGAATAATATTTTTTCTATGTTAGACGTTGGTTTCAAGAACAACGATTTAATTAATTACCTAATATCACAATCATTAAAGAACCATAACTCAAGAGTTGAGAATTTAAAGAATATGATGCCATCAGCTAATCCTTCTGATTGGTATTTAAAGAATGCTGGTCAAAGAGTCCAAATAATTAAAAAAACTGAAGGTGGTGGTTCTTTGAAATTTGGAACTGAGATTGTAAATTCATCTGATGGATCATTATCTGCTTTGTTGGGAGCCTCTCCTGGAGCAAGTACTGCGGTTTCAATTATGGTTGAGGTTCTAGAAAAATCTGTTTTATTTTTAAACGATAAGCATAATCTTCAGAAAAAGATAAATGACTTAATTTATCCAGAACTATCAGTCTCTGAAAATTACAGTAACTTCATAAAAGAAATTAAAAAAAGAAATAATTCCATTTTTGGTTTCCATCCATAATTCTAATTAGCTAATATTAATCAAGATGTAATAAGATGAGAATTTTTCTTTCTATATGACTGATATATCTGTTTCAAAAATTAGAAATTTCTGCATAATCGCTCATATTGACCATGGTAAATCTACCCTCGCAGATAGGTTACTTCAAGATACTGGTACTGTGCAGCAAAGGGATATGCAAGAACAATTTTTGGACAGTATGGATCTTGAAAGAGAGAGAGGAATTACTATCAAGTTACAGGCCGCTAGGATGAAATATAAAGCTGAAGATTCCCAAGAATATGTTTTGAACTTAATAGATACTCCAGGGCATGTTGATTTCTCTTATGAGGTTAGTAGATCTCTTCAAGCTTGTGAAGGCGCCTTACTTGTTGTTGATGCAAGTCAAGGAGTAGAAGCTCAAACCTTAGCTAATGTTTATCTTGCCTTAGAAAATAATCTTGAAATAATTCCTGTTTTAAATAAAGTTGATTTACCAGGGGCTGATGCTGAAAAAATAAAAAAAGAAATAGAGGAAATTATTGGACTTGATACATCTAATGCAATAAATTGTTCAGCAAAAACTGGAGTTGGTATTAAAGATATTTTGGAAGCAATCGTAAGAAGAGTTCCTCCTCCTCAAGATGAAATTAAACTACCTACAAAGGCACTGATCTTTGATTCTTATTATGATCCCTATAGAGGGGTTATTGTTTATTTCAGGGTGATATCTGGGTCTCTAAATAAGAGAGAAAAAATATTATTAATGGCAAGTAAGAAAAATTATGAACTAGATGAGATAGGAATAATGGCGCCTGATCAGCAGCAAGTTGATGAATTACATGCAGGAGAAGTTGGTTATTTAGCTGCTTCTATAAAATCAGTTGCTGATGCGAGAGTGGGAGATACGATTACTCTTTTAAATTCACCTGCCAATGATCCTTTGCCTGGATATAAGACAGCAAATCCTATGGTTTTTTGTGGCTTATTCCCGACTGATGCTGATCAATTTCCAGATTTAAGAGTATCACTAGAAAAATTACAATTATCTGATGCGGCTTTAAAATATGAGCCCGAAACCAGTAGCGCAATGGGATTCGGATTTAGGTGCGGATTCCTAGGACTTCTTCATATGGAGATTGTTCAAGAAAGATTAGAAAGAGAATATGACTTGGATCTAATCGTAACGGCACCATCAGTTATTTATAAAGTTAATTTAAATCAGCAGGAACATATCTTTATTGATAATCCTTCTACAATTCCTGATCCACAACTTAGAGAATCAATAGAAGAGCCTTATGTGAAAATGGAAATTTATGCTCCCAATGAATTTAATGGAACATTAATGGGATTATGTCAGGAAAGAAGGGGAGTATTTATAGATATGAAATACATAACAACAGATCGAGTCACCTTGATTTATGAAATTCCATTAGCAGAAGTTGTTACAGATTTCTTTGATCAAATGAAAAGTAGAACCCAAGGGTATGCATCAATGGAATATCATTTGATTGGCTATAGAAAAAATGACCTTGTTAGATTAGATGTTCTAATAAATTCAGAAAGAGCAGATCCATTAACTTCTATTGTTCATAAAGATAAGGCTTATGGAATTGGCAGAAGTTTAGTTGAAAAATTAAAAGAACTTATTCCAAAACAACAATTTAAAATACCTATTCAAGCATCAATCGGAAGCAGGATTATTGCAAGTGAAAGCATAAGTGCTTTGCGAAAAGATGTTTTATCTAAATGTTATGGCGGGGATATTTCTAGGAAAAAGAAACTTTTAAAGAAACAAGCCAAAGGTAAAAAGAGGATGAAGGCAATGGGTAAAGTTGAAGTCCCTCAAGAAGCTTTTATGGCAGTCTTGAAATTAAACCAGTAATTTCTTTTAATTTAAAATTTATAGCTATTTATTTTTAAAAGAATTGGGTATATTTCATTTATATCTTTAAAAAAAGATTTTGGATATTAACTCATTTAATCGTGTCGGCGCAAATATTAGAAAAGCTGGATTTTTAATTGTACTTTTTTATCTTCTTGTTGTTTTAATAATGAAATTTTTAGAGGCCAATAATTTTTTTGGCTATTCATTTTCAATGTTAAGCAATGATATCTTTGCCCCTCCTTCTCTTAATCATTTTTGTGGCACAGATAGATTAGGAAGAGATGTTTGCTTAAGAACTTTGCAAGGATCATCATTAGCGATAGAAGTTGTATTCTTAGCTATTCTTTTTTCATTAAGTTTGGGTTTGCCATTGGGATTATTAAGTGGATATTTTGGTGGTTTTTTTGATAAATGCTTATCACTAATAATGGATACTATTTTTTCAATACCTGTAATTTTACTTTCAGTTGTTGTGGCATTTGTATTGGGTAAGGGTATCCTTAACGCGGCCTTGGCATTGTGTATTGTTTACTCTCCTCAATATTTTAGATTAATCAGAAATCAGACAATATTGGTTAAATCCGAAACTTATGTGGAGGCAGCTCAAGTTGCAGGAGCTGATGTTAAAAAAATTATTTTTAAATATATTCTCCCAAATGTAATAACACCATTGCCTATTCTGCTTACCCTAAATGCTGCAGATGCTGTTTTGGTATTAGGAAGTTTAGGATTTTTAGGCCTTGGCGTTCCTGCAGATGTCCCAGAGTGGGGAAGTGATTTAAATCTGGCTCTTGCCGCTTTACCTACAGGTATCTGGTGGACGGCTTTGTTCCCAGGTTTGGCAATGTTTTTTTTAGTTTTAGGTCTTTCTTTTATAGGAGAGGACCTTGAAGAAATTTTTGATAGTCAAAATTATGAATAAATTTAGTTATCTGTAACAGGATCAAGTTCTCCTTGATCATTCAACTTTGGATATTCTTTAGCTGATTTTTTATACACCGCAGCTAATTCTGGGTAACACCATTCAAAAAGTGTTTTTTGATATTCATCCATATTTAACCCTTCTCCATTAGCGGGCAATATACCTTTATTTTTTCTTTGGCGAACAGCTTCAAATAATAATATAGAAGCAGCAACTGAAACATTCAGAGATTGAACCATACCTCTCATAGGTATAAAAATTGATTGATCAACCATTGATATAAGTTCATTACTTAGTCCCCATTTTTCTGCTCCTAAAACAAAACATGTATTTTGAGAATAATCAAAATTTCTATAATCTACTGATTCACTATTAAGAGTCGTTCCATATAATTTAAAGCCCTTATTCTTTAAATCAGATATTGCATTTATAGTGTTTTCATGATTATTCAGTTTTACCCATTTTTGACTTCCTTGAGCGGTACTATTAAAAGTCTTAACAGCATTCGTTTTGCTAATAAAATTTGCTTCGAAAACTCCTGCCGCATCACATGTCCTTAATATCGCAGATAAATTATGTGGTTTATTGACATCCTCAACTAAAACAGTCAAGTTTTTCATTCTGCAATCTAAAACATTTTTGATTCGTTCAAATCTTCTCGGCAAAATTGACATTTATAATTTTTTCACACTTTTAAATTATATTCAAAAAATATTGATTACCTAGTAAATCTCTTGGTTTATAATATTTTGGTAGTTTAAATTAACTCAATGGCATACATAGAATGGGACTATACATTAATAACAAGTATGGTAGAAAAACAAGGATGGGATTTACCTGATCGTGAATCGGAAGAATGGAATAAATTTAACGATGAATTAGGAGAAAAAATGCGAGGTGTTGGACTTATTTTTGAAAAATATTGTAAATTTACTCCTGACGTAGGAGAAGGAGTTCATCTTCTAGATGACTGATCATAAATAGTTTTAAACCATTGATGTATCCCTTAATCAATGGCTTATTAATTAATAAGATAATATAATTTCACTAAATTAGAACTGGCAATTATTAAGGCTTTATAAAGCTTGTACTCTAAAAAAAATTTTTTATTCCACAAAAAAGTTATTTAATTTCTATATTTGAATAAAAATATGAAAAATAAATTAACCTTTTTATTCGATGGTGGTTGTCCACTTTGTTTGAGAGAAACAAATTTTCTTAAAAAAAGAGATACCTTAAATCAAATTGCATTTATAGATATTAATAGTAAGGATTATGATCAAAGTCTTTTTAATGACATCTCATATTCAGAAGCTATGTCAAACCTGCATGGGATTATTGAAAATGGTGAAATTATTAGGGGACTAGATGTACTTGCATATTCTTATGAATTAGTTGGTTTAGGCTGGGTTTATTATCCCTTGAAGATTAAGCTCTTATCTCCATTATTGAGATTGGTTTACAGATATTGGGCAAAATATAGACTTCAAATTACAGGTAGATCCGATATTGAAAAACTTTGTACCTCACAATGTGAACAATAAATATGGAAAGTATCGATATAGACAGAATAATAGAAATGTGTTGGGAAGATAGAACACCCTTTGAAGCTATCGAGTATCAATTTGGTTTAAAAGAGGAAGATGCGATAAAAATTATGCGTCAAAATCTTAAACCCAAATCTTTCAAAGTCTGGAGAAAGAGAGTTTCGGGAAGAAATACAAAACATATGGCCCTTAAAGATTCAACTAGATTTAAATCTACTCATAAAAGAAAATTATAAATTTTGAAAAATCTTTCTACTAAAACTTGTCCTGTTTGCAATAGGCCATTTGAGTGGCGTAAAAAATGGAAAAACTGTTGGGATGATGTTATCTACTGTTCAAAAAGATGCAGTAACAGGAAGTCGCAAAGATGAAACAAATATCAATTATTTTCCCTAATCAACTTTTTAGAGAAAGCCCAATCTTAAAAATAAATTGTGAAGTTTTGATTTTAGAAGACTCATTATTTTTTGGAAATGATAAATTTCATAAATTAATTAACCATAAAAATAAGTTAGTTTTTCATAGAGCATCTATGCTTGCTTATAAAAATTATTTAGAAATATCTGGCTTTAAAGTTTTATATATCGAAAACAAGAATAATGCTTCTACAGTTGATCACTTATCGGAAACTATTAAAAATAAATATCAGAAAATTAATCTCATTGACCCTCATGATTTTTTAATAATGAAGAGGATTAATAATTTTGTTGAAAGTAATAATTTATCTTTAAATATTTTGCCTTCTCCTATGTTTATGAGCAGTGAAGATTTAAAAGATTTATTTGCATCAAATACAAAAAAACCTCTTATGGGGAGATTCTATGAGAATCAAAGAAAGAGCCAAAAGATATTAGTTAATCCTGATGATACACCTGAAGGTGGTAAATGGAGTTTCGATGAAATGAACAGAAAAAAATTACCAAAAAAAATAAATATACCCGATACACCTAAATTACAAAAAAATAAATTTGTAGTTAATGCAGAAAGGTCATTAGCCAATTTTGATATTGAGTTTATTGGAGAAAGTAACAACTTTTTATATCCAACTAATTTTGAAGAGGCAGATGCATGGTTAAATGATTTTTTTAAACATAGATTTTTCTTATTTGGAGATTATGAGGATGCTATTTCTAAAGAGAATTCTTTTTTATGGCACAGTTTACTTTCTCCTCTTTTAAATAGCGGGTTATTAACCCCAGATGTAGTAGTAAATAAAGCATTACTTTTTGCAAAAAATAATAATGTTCCTATTAACTCTTTAGAAGGTTTTATTCGTCAAATTATTGGATGGAGAGAATTTATTTGCCTCGTCTATAAAAAGTACGGAACAAAGATGCGAAATAGTAATTTTTGGAATTTTGAAGATAAGCCAATTCCAAAATCTTTTTATCAAGGAAATACAGGAATTGAACCAGTAGACGTTGTTATAAAAAATATTATTAAATTTGGTTATTGTCATCATATTGAGCGGCTAATGATTGTTGGCAACTTTATGCTTCTATGTAGAATTCACCCCAACCAAGTTTATAAATGGTTTATGGAAATGTTTATTGATTCCTATGATTGGGTTATGGTCCCAAATGTTTACGGAATGAGTCAGTTTAGTGATGGAGGTATCTTTTCAACAAAGCCATATATATCAAGCTCTAATTATGTAAAGAAAATGTCTAATTTCAAAAGTGGCCCATGGTGTGAAATATGGGATGGCTTATTTTGGAAATTTATTAAAGATAATGAAAGCTTTTTTAGAAAGCAATATCGTCTGGCAATGTTAACGAGAAATCTCGATAAAATGTCAGAGGAAAAATTAAATAATCACTTAAAAACGGCCGATAAATTTTTAAGTGATATTCAATAAATAAAGAGTAATAACCTACAGTTATCTTTGAAAATTAAAAGAATATTATGTTATGAAGAAATATTTAGTATGGATGTTAACTTAGAAAAAACTAGATTTATCTAATGGAAATTGGAACACTTTTTTTAAAAAGTAATTCGACGGGAATTATCACTTTTTCTGAATTAGATTGGATAACTACCCATCAATTTAATTTCACTAGGTTGGAGGAATCCATAGCAATTAAATTAGGCAGAATGCTTGATGCAGGATCTATAAATATTGGTTGCCATTTGAAATCCTGAATAAGTTTTTATTTTAATAATGAAGTATCAAAAAGAGAAAAAAATATTTTTTCGGGAAAGAATCCATTCTTTAAATATCTTTCTTTTTTTAGGATTTAATCTTTCACTTATTTCTATCTTAGGTTTTATTTGGTTTAATTCTGCAATTGAAAAAGTAGTTTAAATTTTTGAATTTTTTGTATATTAAAGTTATATTTAAAAAATTAATTATATTTTGAGCATAGGATATTTACAAAGAAAGGCAGCTTGGGAAATTTTATTAAAAGTTAGTTCTGGTGATTTTTCTGATCATGCTCTTGAAAAGGTTTTAAAAAATTATCAATTTAATCCTCTTGATATAGCTTTTATTACGGAATTATCTTTTGGATGCATAAGGTATAGAAAATTTCTTGATCTTTGGACGGATCATACATCAAAAATTACTCATAAAAAGCAGCCTCCAAAGTTAAGATGGCTTCTACATATAGGTTTGTATCAACTATTGAAAATGGATAAAATTCCATTTCCTGCTGCTATTTCTACCACTGTAGAAGTAGCTAAAAAAACAGATTTAAATGGTTTAGCGGGAACTGTTAATGCGATATTGAGAAATGCATCAAGAAAATTAGAACAAAAAATCTTTCCGGAATTATCTTCTGATAGAAAAGAAAGAATTTCATATCTTGAATCATTTCCATTATGGCTTGTGAAGGATCTTTACAAATGGGTCGGCAATAGCGAGGGTGAAAATATCATTAAGGCATTTAATAAAAAACCATCAATTGATTTGAGAATTAACCAATTAAAAACTAATTTAGATAACTTTTTGAAAGTACTTCATGAAAATAATATTGATGCTGAAATTATTAATGATTTACATAATGGAATTACTTTAAAATCTAATCCAAGATCTATAAAAAATTTACCAGGTTATAGTGATGGACTTTGGACAATTCAAGATAGATCTTCTCAGTGGATAGCACCTCTTTTAAATCCAAAAGAAGGTGAAAAGATTTTAGATGCTTGTGCAGCTCCAGGAAGTAAGTCTACCCACCTTGCAGAATTAACAAATGATAGTGCTGAAATCATTGCCGTAGATAGATCAGCAAAAAGATTGAAAATACTGCAATCAAATTTAGAAAGGTTAAATTTGAAATCTGTTAATACCCTTAAGGCTGATGCTACGAGTTTGATTGAATTAAATCCTAAGTTTATATCTTATTTTGATAAAATTTTATTAGATGCTCCATGCTCAGGCATTGGAACCCTTTCCAGGAATCCAGATTCTAGATGGTCTTTAAGTAAAGAAAAAATAAAATCTTTAACTTTATTACAGGAAAAACTTTTGGAGAGCATTTTCCCTCTTTTGAAAAAAGATGGCACTTTAGTTTATTCAACTTGTACTATTTGTCCCGATGAAAATAATCTATTAATTGAAAGATTTATTGAAAAAAACAAAACTTTAAAATTGGTTAGCCAAAAGCAAATTTTACCTAACTTGGATTATCCTGGTGATGGATTTTATTCTGCAATAATTTCTTATAAATCTTAAAAATATAATTTATTTTTTAATTGGAATTTTATAAATTTCAGATATGAACTTCTTCCATAAATAAGCTGCGTTCGCACTAGATAATTCAGATTCCTTATTATTGTCGTAACCTATCCAGATCCCTGTTGTAAGGTTATCAATGGAACCAATAAACCAGAGATCTTTATTTCCATCAGATGTTCCTGTTTTTCCAAAAATTTTCTTTCCTTTTATAGAGGCTGCTTTTGAAGTGCCTTCTTTTACAGATTTTTCAAGAAGTTTATTTATTTTCTTGTTTATTTTTAAATCTAATATTTTCTTGGAAATAGATTTATTTTGCCAAATCGGTTGTTTTTTAAATGATTCTATTTTTTCTATGATTTCAGGGTTTTGAATCTTCCCATTATTGTTTATTGCAGAATATGCATTTGTGATGTTTAAAAGATTATCACCGTAGGCGCCAATAGCTAATGATGGGAATTCCTCAAACTCTTGCTCGTAACCTAGTCCAAATGAATTCGCTAAATTAATAATATTTTTTAAGCCGATTTTTTTTGTTATTGATATTGGAACGATATTTGATGAACTTTTAAATGATTCAATCAAAGATATTGAACCTCTATAGTCTTCTGAAAAATTTTTTGGGCAATAACTTTCCCAGCATATTGGTAAGTCTTCAAATTTATCGCTTAATTTTATTCCTTCTATTAATGCAGCAGCATAAGGGATTATTTTAAAAGTAGAACCTAAAGGTCTTACAGATGAAATCACTCTATTGTATTCATTAATTGATGGATTTTTGCTGGTTATCATTGTCCTGATTAGTCCTGTGTTTGATTCGATAGATAACAGACCAAATTCAAGTTCTTTAGGCCCTGCGTATCTTGATATTTTTTGACCTTTTTCTTGCCAATCTTTATTGATAGAAGATTTAATTCTTAAAAACTTATAATCATTTTTACTTCCAATTTTTTTATCTGTTTCCTGAAGAATAAAGTTTATTAGTAATTTATCATCTAAAAAATTATTAGCTGTTTGATAATTTAACTTTATTTTTTCTTTAATAGCCTTATTCTTATCTGAAAGAGAAATATATCCATCAACATACATTGATTCAAGAACTTTATTTCTATTTTTAATGGCTAGTTCTAAATTTTGATAAGGTGAATAAATTGATGGAGCTGGAGCTAATCCTGCAATTAATGCGACCTCTGATAATGTCAATTCTTCTATAAATTTTCCAAAATAAATTTGGGCAGCCTCGTCTACCCCGTATGCTCCTGATCCTAGATAAATATTATTTAAATATAATTTTAAAATTTGATTTTTGTTATATCTAAATTCAAGTATGAGTGATATAAATATTTCTTTGATTTTTCTTTGAAAACTTAAATCATTATTTAGAAAAAGTAATCTAGCAACTTGTTGTGTAATCGTACTTCCTCCCTCTTTAACATAACCACTTCTAAAATTTTGAATAAGGGCACGAGAAATACTTTTTAAATCTATTCCATTATGTTTATAAAATCTTTTATCCTCAGAAGATATAAAAGAACGTTTAAGAAAAAATGGAATTTTATGATAACTATTATCTATTTCAAATTTGCGGCTTAATTTGCTTAGTATCTTATTATCAGAAGATGATATTACGTAAGAATATTTGGTTCCCCGAGAATTTTTATTTTTAGAAATGTCAAATTTTAAGGTACTAAATATTAGACTAAAAAAATAAAAAGATATTCCAGAAAAAATTAATATTGGAATTATTAAAACAAAAGATTTGAATTTTATCTTTTGCACATTAAGCAACTAAAAAACTATGTCCTATCGCTAAAGCTGTAACTAACATTCCAGTTATAAGGAACGGTTGGGCACTTGCTTGATATTTGACATCAAACTTTAAAGGATCTCTTAGTAACCACATATCTTGAAATGTAATTTGTGGAATTACCAATAAAACCAAAATTACAGATGCTAAATGTTGACCAATAATGACTAATACTACAACCATTGCTAATTGAAAAATGTCAATTAGTCCTGCACTTATTCTACTTGCATTTTTGATTCCAAATACTACTGGTAGAGAATTTAAGCCTAGCTTTGAGTCTCCTTCAACACTTTTGAAATCATTAATAACAGCAATTCCAAGCCCTGAGAGGCTATAAGCAAGTGTTAGTATCGCCGTCACGATAGTTAATTTCCCAAACAAGGCTTGTCCTGCCCACCAAGGTAAAGCTATATAAGATGCTCCTAATGCATAATTTCCAAGCCAACCATTCTGTTTCAATTTGAGCGGTGGAGCAGAATATATATAACTAACAAAGGAACCTCCTAATGCCAAAAGTAAGACGGAGGGGAAGCTGTGCTTAGCATATAAATCTAATAGAAAAGCAACTATTAAACCCGCTATAAGTAATACCCAGATTTGTATTTTTACATCTTTAATTGAAATTTTCCCTGAAGGAATTGGTCTATTTGGTTCATTAATTGCATCAATTTCTTTATCAAAGAAATCATTTATGGTTTGTGTATAACCTGCCAGAAGTGGACCACTCATTAACATACATGCCAGTGAAGCTAAAACATTACTAAATGTCCATTCAAAATTTCCACTTGCCGCTGCTCCGCAAATAACTCCCCATATCAATGGTATCCAGGTAATTGGCTTCATTAACTGTATACGAAGTTTCCATATACTTGAGGTTTCAGATGCACCCTTAATTCCTAAAAGTTGTTTTGGATCATTCACTTTACTGTTTAACCTTTCTCAATTTCTTCTGGGAAAAACCAGTTTTGCTCACCATTCTGAAATTTTGCGGTGATTCCAATACTCCTTCCGTCTGTCATCTTATAGCCTGTTATTACGGCTTTAGGATTAGAGGATATTTGATCAATTAATTTCGCTGGTAGTCTGTCTTTTACTTTGTTAATGTTAATTTTGATTTTACTACCTATTTTGGGTAATAATTTTGTTTCAGCCATAAGAGGTAAAATGGAAGCTATTATGCAAGATTAACAGCATTTGGACAATTTTTACTAAAATGGTAGCTCTTCGTTTAATTCCTTGTTTAGATGTCGCCAATGGCAGAGTAGTTAAAGGTGTAAATTTTGTAAACTTGAGAGATTCAGGTGATCCTGTTGAATTGGCTTGTAGATATTCTGATGAAGGCGCAGATGAATTGGTATTCCTAGATATTAGAGCAAGTGTGGAAAATAGGAATACATTAGTTGACCTTGTTTCTAGGACAGCAAAGTCAGTAAAAATCCCTTTTACAGTAGGTGGAGGAATTGATTCTGTTTCTTCTATTAATGATCTTTTAAGAGCAGGAGCGGATAAAGTGAGTTTAAATTCCTCAGCCGTAAGTAATCCTAATTTAATTTCTGAAAGTTCTAGAAAATTTGGTACTCAATGCATCGTTATAGCAATTGATGCTCGAAGAAAAGTTAATAAGGTTGGTGAGTGGGAGGTATATGTAAAAGGCGGGCGAGAAAATACTGGCATAGATGTATTAAGTTGGGCAAAGAAGGTTGAGGAACTAGGCGCAGGGGAAATATTGCTTACTTCAATGGATGGTGATGGAACACAGAATGGATATGATTTGAATTTGACAGAATCTGTTGCAAATATTGTTGATATCCCAGTGATTGCTTCAGGAGGTGCAGGCTCTCTAGAAGATATCTATGATGTTTTCAAGGAAGGCAGGGCATCAGCAGCACTTTTAGCATCATTACTTCATGATAAGAAACTTACTCTACAAGAAATAAAAACTTTCCTTCTCGAAAAAAATCTTCCAATTAGACCATATGAATAAAAATTTAATTTTATACCAAAAAAAATAAGTTTAAAAATTTAAAAATGAAATTCACAAAAACTATCGAAGTCAAAAATATATTTAATAAAATTTCTTATAAATATGACTTTTTAAATAATCTATTAAGTTTTGGGCTGCACAGATTATGGAAAAGGAAATTAGTTAATTTATTAGAACCTTTAAATGGCGAAGATTGGGCTGATTTATGCTGTGGAACTGGAGATTTAGCATTCTTAATTTCTGAAAGAGTTAGTCCAAGGGGTTCAATTACTGGGATTGACAGTGCGGTGGATATCTTAAATATTGCAAAAAAAAAATCAGAGCTTAAAAAAAATAAATTTATTAAGTGGGAAATTAAAGATGTATTAAAAATTAATGATTATTCAAAAAATTTTGATGGGATTTGCATGTCATATGGACTTAGAAACTTAAATAATGTTGAAGAAGGAATAAAAAAAGTTTTTGATCTTTTGAAGGATAAGGGAAGGGCAGGATTTTTGGATTTTAATCACTCAACAAGAAATTCTTTATCCAATATTTTTCAGAAAATTTATTTGAGATTAATTGTAGTAACCATTTCGCGGCTTTTTAATTTAGGTCCAGAGTACGCATATATTGAAAAAAGTATTAGTAATTTTCCAAAGAAAAATGAGCTTATAAATATTGCTAAGGAAGTTGGATTTAAAAAAGCTGAATATAGGACTATTTTGGGGGGGCAAATGGGAATACTAATTGTAGTTAAATAAAGAATTTATTTTTTTATTTTTCTCCAACAAAAAGAACACTTTCCCCATCTTTTGATTTCGCCCTCAGGAGTAGGGGAATTACAAAGAGTACAAATGCACATATTATTTTGACTGATTCTGCTTGGATGCTTTGCCCAAACTATCTTTGCATTAGTAGCTTTGATATTTTTATTTTTAATTTCATAATTTTGTATTATTTTTATTTCATTCAAAGTTATTCCAATTTTCTCTATTCTCTCTTTTAATTTATGCTTGTTATAAATTAAAGCTTGGCGCCACTGTGGATGATTTACTGCAATAGTAAGTATTTTTTTTTCAATATTTAATGGTTTACATTCTTGAAATAGTTCTAATCCGATTAAGTTCTTCCAGTTTTCGTTGACTTTAGAGAGTTTATCTAAGTCTCCGCATGATTTTTTGAAATTATCAAGACAATTTTTTAATAGATGTGGATTTCTTCTATTCACTATTGGCAAATACTTTTTGTCCAATTTGTAAAATTTACTTATTAAGACTAAAGTTAATCTAATCTTTAAAAAGATGCTCGTTGTTTTAATAAAAAATTTGTGAAAGTTATTGGACCTGCAGCTAAGACAGTTTTTTATTTAAAAAAAATTCAGGGTCAATATCCAACCTGGACACTTCATTACAAAATAAAATGTAAAAGTACCGAAAATGAGCTAACAAACTTTTTTGAATATTCTGAAATAAAGAGAAATCAGCCTGTAGCTATAATCGCAAGAGAACAGTTCTCAGGAGTTGGCCAAAACTCCAAAACTTGGATTTCACCAAAAGGCGGGATTTGGTTAAGTGCAGCTTACCCAATATTTTCAAAAGAATTTGAATGTCAAATATTTAATTTGTCTTTAGGTATTAAGTTATGTGAAATGCTTAGACAAGAGAATATAAATGTTTGTTTGAAATGGCCAAATGATATTTTTCTTGGTTCAAAAAAGTTGATTGGATTTTTGCCAAGGGTTATTACAAGAGGAAAAGAAATTATCTACGTAAGAGTAGGACTTGGCATGAATGTTTTAAATTACACTCCATCAGAAGGTATTTCATTATCAAAAGTACTTCAAACTAAGAATATTAATCAACATTATTGGACAGCCAAAGTTCTTAAAGCTTTTAATGATTCAATTGAATGTAATAAGAAGAAAGAATATGTAATTAAATCTGCAAATAAGTTTCTTACTAAAAGTTTTTTACCTAGTGGTTATTGTCCTCATACATGGAAAATTAAAGATATTGATTCGAATGGTAATTTAAGAATTGAAAATGATACTCAAGTGAAGGTAATTAAAAGGTTTTGAATTTAATTAACTTTTAATTCAACTATTCTTCCATCCTTAAATTTAGCTATTTTTTTTGCCCGATTTGCAACTTCATCTTCATGCGTAACTAAAACTATAGTTATTCCAGATTCATGCAGTTTGTCAAAAAGATCTAATACATCTTCAGTGGTTTTTGAATCTAGTGCTCCAGTAGGTTCGTCGGCTAACAAAATTGCAGGGTTATTGATAATAGCCCTTGCAATAGCAACTCGTTGTTGTTGACCCCCTGATAATTGGTTTGGGCGATTATTCATCCTTTCTGAAAGACCAACTTTTTTTAAGGCATTCTTACCTCGCTCTAATCTTTGCTCAGGCTCAATACCAGCATAAATCATGGGCAAAGTTACGTTTTCAAGTGCAGTTGCGTCTGAAAGAAGATGAAATTGTTGAAAAACGAAGCCTAATTTTTGGTTACGTATTTCCGCGAGCTCATCATCAGATAAATTCTCAACAGGAATACCATTTAATTTATAAATACCTTCAGATGGTCTATCTAAACATCCAATAATATTCATAGCTGTACTTTTACCTGAGCCACTTGCACCCATTACAGCTAAATAATCACCTTTATAAATTTCTAAATTTATGCTGTCTAAGGCTTTGACAGTTAAATCCTCTTTCCCATATGTTTTAGATATATTTTCTAAACTTGCAACTTTTTTAGACATTTATTGAAGAATTCTTCTAGGAAATATTGTTTGCTGTAGCAATAATATCTTGTAAGAAAGGAGTTTCTGAAACTGCTGTATTGGCTAATTTAAAAAGAGGATTAGATAGAATTCCTCCAAGAGCAGTTACCGCCACGCAAGTATAAAGTGCAATTCTCAAGGGAGGTAATCCTACAATTCCCCAATTAATTTCTGGATATGATTTGACTATTTCAGAAGCTTCCTGTGGTTCTTTAACTACCATCATTTTTATCACTGAAATGTAGTAATAAATAGATATAACTGAAGTTACTAATCCAACAATTACTAGTAGATATTGATGATTTGCCCAACCTGCAAAGAACAAGTATATCTTTCCAAAAAATCCCAACATTGGAGGTAACCCTCCAAGAGATAGAAGACAAAGGCTTAAGCCTAATGTAATGAGAGGATCTTTTTGGTAAAGTCCTGAGTAATCAAGAATTCTGTCGGAACCAGTTCTTAGTGAGAAAAGTATTACACAAGAAAATGCACCCAAATTCATAAATAAATATGCAGCCAAATATAAAACAGCAGCTGATAAACCATCTTGTGTACCAGATACTATTCCAATCATTACAAATCCTGCTTGTCCAATAGAACTGTAAGCTAGCATCCTTTTCATGGAGGTTTGAGCTAGAGCTACAACATTTCCTAGAGCCATGCTCAATATTGCCAAAATGGTAAATAAAAGTTTCCATTCTTCGTCAAAAGAAGAGAAAGTTGTGCTTAATATTCTTATTGCAAATGCAAAGCCAGCTGTTTTTGAACCAACAGATAAAAAAGCTACTACAGGTGTAGGTGAACCCTCATATACATCAGGAGTCCATTGATGAAAGGGAACAGCAGCAATTTTAAAGGCAACTGTTGACAAGACAAATACAAGAGCTAGTGAAGTAATAAAGGATGGCTTATTGATAATTTCTAAACCTATGGTCGTTAAGTTTGTTGAACCACTTAATCCATAAAGAAAAGAGGATCCATACAAATAGACCGCAGCAGCAGCTGATCCAACAAGGAGGTATTTTAAGGCAGCTTCTGAACTTCTTGGATCTCTCTTGAGGTAACCAGAAAGCAAGTAACTTGCTACAGATAAAGTTTCCAGAGATATAAATACACTAATAAGGTCAGTAGATCCACACAAAAGCATTGCTCCAAGGGTGGCCGAAAGAACTATCGCAGCAAACTCGCCAATTGGGCTACCACTTTGTTCTGTATACCGCCAACTTATAAGTAAACATATTAAGGTTGATAAAGAAATTATTGCTCTAAATGCGATTGCCAAATTATCTGAATTAAAGGACCCAAGGAATGCGCTTTCTACAGGATTACTCCATTGCAATGCCAAACTAACGAGAGAGCTGCTAATTGATAAATAGCAAATTATGGGTGCCCATTTTGAGGCAGTTTTTTCTCCAGCTAAATCTACAAGAAGTGTTCCAACAATACCTAATAAAATAAAAGCCTCTGGAATAATGGCTTGAGCATTCAAATTAATTGTAAAGATTTCGTTGGGCACTTTATTAAATTGGATTAAATTAGATGTTTGATTGTAAGGGTCTAAGAGTTAATCTTAACTTGATTATAATTTGTGGGTATGATTTTTGAAATTTTCAGAAGAAAATACTTGAAAAAGCTTCAAATAATCATAATATGCCCTAACAGAACAAAAACACCAATTTTTGAAATAAACCTTGGATCACACACTTGTTATTGTTGAAAGTCCCACCAAAGCAAAAACTATAAGAAAGTTTTTGCCTCCTAATTATGAAGTTCTCGCTTCAATGGGACATGTAAGAGATCTTCCAAAAGGAGCTGCTGAAATACCTGCTGCGGTTAAAAAGGAAAAATGGTCAAGGATAGGAGTTAATACAACAGAAGATTTTGAACCACTTTATATAGTTCCAAAAGATAAGAAAAAGGTTGTTAAAGAGTTAAAAGATGCATTGAAAGGTGCGAACCAGCTATTACTGGCAACTGATGAAGATAGAGAGGGAGAGAGTATTAGCTGGCATCTCTTGCAAATACTTAAGCCTAAAATACCAACTAAGAGAATGGTTTTTCATGAAATCACAAAAAAGGCAATTAATAAAGCTTTAGACCAAACAAGAGAAATTGATATGGAACTTGTTCAGGCGCAAGAAACAAGAAGAATCTTGGACAGGCTTTTTGGATATGAATTATCTCCTTTACTTTGGAAGAAGGTAGCCCCCCGACTTTCTGCTGGTCGTGTTCAATCAGTTTCTGTAAGACTTCTTGTTAGGCGAGAGAGAGAAAGAAGATCCTTTAAAAAAGCTAGTTACTGGGGGATTAAAGCTTCCCTAGTAAAAGATAATATTACTTTCGAAACTAAATTATTCAGTTTAAACGGTCAAAGAATTTCTAACGGTTCCGATTTCGACGAACAAACCGGTAAATTAAAAGATGGAAATAAATCTTTAATAATTGGAGAAGAACAAGTAAATGATTTATTGAAGACTTTTTCCTCAGAGGATTGGTTAGTCTCAAAAATCGAAAAAAAGCCATCCACTCGTAAGCCAGTTCCTCCATTTACAACTAGCACATTACAACAAGAAGCAAATAGGAAGCTTCGTTTGTCTGCAAGAGAAACTATGAGATGTGCACAAGGTCTTTATGAGAGAGGTTTCATAACATATATGAGAACTGATTCAGTTCATCTCTCCGAACAAGCCATACGAGCTGCTAGAGAATGTGTCAGTTCTATGTATGGAAAAGAATATTTATCTAACTCACCAAGACAATTTAATTCAACTGCAAGAAATGCTCAAGAAGCACACGAAGCTATTAGGCCGGCAGGTGAGGTATTTAAAACACCAAAGGAAACTAATCTAACTGGTAGAGACTTATCACTTTACGATTTAATTTGGAAAAGAACCGTAGCTAGTCAAATGGCGGAAGCTAGGTTAACAATGATTAATGCTGAAATTAGCGTAGGGGATGGATTATTTAAATCGAGCGGAAAAAGTATTGATTTCGCAGGATTCTTCAGAGCTTATGTCGAGGGAAGTGATGACCCAAGTTCATCCCTTGAACAACAAGAAATTATTCTCCCAAACTTAACAACTGGAACATGTCTTGAAGTTACTAATAATGAATCTACTTTTCATGAAACTAAACCTCCTGCAAGATATACAGAGGCTGCATTAGTTAAAGTTCTTGAAAAAGAAGGGATTGGGAGACCTTCTACCTATGCCAGCATTATTGGGACCATAGTTGATAGAGGTTATGCGAATATATCTTCCAATACTTTGGCTCCAACGTTTACAGCTTTTGCTGTTACTGCGCTATTAGAAGAACATTTTCCTGATCTGGTTGATACAACTTTTACTGCAAAAATGGAATCTTCATTGGATGAAATATCTTCTGGTAATCTTGAGTGGCTACCATACCTAGAAACTTTCTATAAAGGTAAAAATGGTTTGGAGGTGAAAGTTCAGAAAACAGAGGGTGATATTGATGGTAAAGCTTATAGACAAGTTGATTTCGAAGACCTTCCTTGCGTAGTCAGAATAGGCTCTAACGGACCTTGGCTAGAGGGTACAAAAATTGATGAATCTGGTAATGAAATTCAGGCTAAAGGTAATCTTCCAATGGATATTACTCCTGGAGATTTAGATATAAAGCAAGTTGATCAAATTTTAAGTGGCCCATCAGATCTTGGAACTGACCCAAAAACTGGGGAAAAAGTCTTTTTAAGATTTGGCCCTTATGGACCTTACGTACAATTGGGAAATAATGATAAAGATAAAGCTAAACCAAGAAGAGCTTCATTACCCAAAGAGTTGAAAACTGATGATCTAACTCTAGATGAGGCGCTTGTACTTTTAAGTTTACCTAGATTGTTAGGAGTTCATCCTGAAGGAGGAGTTGTTGAAGCTGACAGAGGAAGATTTGGCCCTTACATCAAATGGATTAAAAATGAATCTGAATCTGAAAATAGATCCTTAAAGAAAGAGGATGATGTTTTTACTGTTGATATAAAACGAGCATTAGAAATTCTTGCGATGCCAAAAATGGGTAGAGGTGGTCAAGAGGTACTTAAAGACTTTGGAAAACCGAAAGAATTTAAAGAAAAAATTCAAATATTAAATGGAAGATATGGTGTCTATTTAAAATGTGGCAAAACTAATGTTTCGATGGCCAAAGATACTGACATAGAAAAATTTACCATAGATGAAGCAGTATCTCTTTTAGAAGAAAAACTAAAAGATAAAAAAGGCGCAATTTTAAAAAAAACAAAGATTAGTAATAAAAAAACTACAAGGAAAAAGAAAAGTTAGGAAAAATATGATTTTAAAAAAAAAAGAATTTTTTTTATTAATTTTTTTAATTTTCTTGCAATCATGCTCTGGAGGGAGGATTGGAGATTTTCTTGAAAGTAGTTTTAATGA
>CACCCI010000006.1:0-53660 GCA_902544495.1 uncultured Prochlorococcus sp. | reverse complement strand
CCAATTCTTTATGGAATTGGCTGGGCTTTATCTCAGCCACTTTTATTGTTTAATTTTGAAGCAGAAAATTTGTCCTTAATTGGAACTATTATTACTTTCTTTCTTTTTATCTTTTTACTCCCATATTGGTTTTATATCAAACGAAACAAATCAAGTGCTTGGATACTTCTTGGGATAACTAAAGACAAATTTTTAAAAAACTTTGTCAATTTTTCTAAAGGTATCTTATTTTCCTTACTTTTAATAATTCTAATTCTATTACCACTATTGCAAAAAAATTATATTTCTTGGATAGGTGAATTCTCGCCAATAATATTATTAAATTCTATTGCACTGGGATTAGGTGTTGGATTCGCAGAGGAAATAATTTTTAGAGGCTGGTTACTAGAAGAACTAAAATTTGAATATGGTACAAAAATATCAGTAGCATTACAAGCTATAGTTTTTAGCTTTGTTCATAATTTATCAAATGAGATATTTTGGAACATAATAGGATTACGTTTAGGATTTATTTTACTTGGGATATTTCTATCATTAGTAAAAATTAGAGATAAAGGTTCTCTATGGAATTGCATAGGAATTCATGGAGGACTTGTAGGTATTTGGTTTTTTATAAATAACGGATTAATAGAATTCAAAGAAAATACACCTTCTTTTTTAGCAGGTCCTTTTACACAAAATATTCCAAACCCAATCGGAAGCTTTAGTGCAATTTTAATATTACTTTTGTTATGTATTTTTTATGCAGTAAAATCAAAAAAATATTTCCTTAGACGTTTTAATTAGATATAAATACCGATTGATTTTTGATTAGTAATTGTCAGATTAAAATAAAGCTTAATTCTCATATGAACTTTGAGGCAGGAATAAGATTTATTGTCTTTTTAGTAATTTTTGGAGTTACAAACTATTTAATGATGTTGAGAAGATATGAAAAAGACATCAAAAAAAAGAAATATTTACAACAGGAAAAAATTTCCAGGCTATACCCCAAAGGTTCATTTATTTTCTGGAATTAAAAAAGTTTTTGTAGAATTTCCTCACCATTTTTTATTAGTTTTTTGCCAACCTTCATTTAACAATTTTTGCCATAATAATCTTGCTTCTTCAATAACAATTTTTTTTCTAGTTTTCATTAATGGAGGATTTTCTCCATGAATCCCCATAATAATTCCTTCTTCAATAAACATATAATCAATAGATTTATCAGAATTATCTCTATCTTTGTAGAAACGCATCACCCCTACAAAATTGGAGTCAATTAACCAGAAATCATTAGTTGTATTCAATAAACTAAAATGAAATTAAATTAATAATATGCTTTCCTTACAATTTGCGATGGAAATATTTATTTAGTTTATTCATATTTGATATGTTTTTTCTTTTTGTCTACTTTTTTTCAATTCGCCACGTTTTTTCTTAACCTCAACTCTTTTCTTTTGTGATGCTTTAGTAGGTTGTGTAGATTTTCTTAATTTAAATGGTTTATTTAAAGCCTTTTTTATGATTGAACTAAATTTCATTAAAGCAAGCTGCCTATTTAATAATTGATTTCTGTGTTCTTGAACCGCTAAACGTAAGCTATTATTAACTAATTTTTCTTTCAAGTTTCTCCTAAGAATTTCTTTCTGATAATCATTTAATACTTTGGAATCTTCTAAATTAAAAATAATCTCTACTCTGCTTTCAATTTTATTTACATTTTGTCCTCCAGGACCGGAGGATCTGGAAAATCGCCATTTAATTTCGTTGGATGGGATTACTAATGTTTGCGTAATTTTTAAATCCATTTTTAGTTCTTTTTGATTTAGATCTTTAGAATCATCTCCTTAATACCTTAAAACATACCTTGAAATTCGATCGGTAAATACTGGGCGGTTAAGTTAGGTAAACCGAAATTCGGTGTATTTGCCGTATCAATATCTTCGGTATTTATCCTTTCATATTTCAAAGATTTATCAGATATTGAATTTGTACTAATTCAAAGGTCACTTATGTATTCAATGTTTGATCTTCTTTTTGAAACACCTTCATATCGCCAAGTATATGTTATTTCCGATAGTGAAATGAAGAAGTTAAAGAAAAACCAATATCAAGAAGAGCTTGATGAAATAACAAAACAAAAAGTAAGACTTGAAGATGCTTTTAAAGCTCAACTAAAACATCTTGAAGAGAGAGAAAAAGAAGTAAAAAAAGGACTTAAAGTACTCTCAGCCTCAAAAGATAAATAATTTATTTATGGAGAAATTACTTTTTCAAAGACGGTTAAAAACCGTCTTTTTTTAATTCTTATACTTTTAAGGAATCTATTAGATCCACAGATTTTAAAAATATTATCCATAATTAAAAAATGAATAACAATAAAGAAAAAATAAGAATGTTCTTACCCTTTAGTTGGGTGATTTGTGCAGCAATTTCTTTTGCATATATAAATTCACATTTAATAAATACCTAACATAAATGTCTTATCCCTCAAGAGACGAAATACTTGCATCTTCAAAAGGGTGGGTAGCATCTTTTTTAAATTTTCTTCCTGGTTTAGGATCGGGTTACTTATATCAAAGAAGATGGAAACCCTATTTTTTTACTATTACTGCTAGTACTGCATGGTTCGCTTTAGGTATTTTTTTTCAAGGTGATGCAGGACCTTCTCAAAATGAACAAATAATTGGAATTTCTGGTCTTTTTTTCATATCAGTAGTGACAGTTATAGAAGCCAACTTGGCTTTCAAAAAAGCAAGTAATAAAACAAAAGCTGAAAAAGAGAAAATAATATCCTCTAACAAAAAAGGATGGTTTAAATAATTCAAAAAATTAGATATAAAAAAATTTTATTAGTTCTCAGTTTTTTAATTTAAGTACAAATTACCATATATTTTAAGATAATTAAAAAATTTTTTTAGTTATAAAAAAATAAAATTTCCTTTTCTTTAAGACCTTCCCATCCCGAGTCTATTAATAATTGATTCAATGTTTCTTTATCAAAATGCTTAGAACCGGTTTTGACGCATCTATTTCTCATTGACTTTTTAACACCACTCCTTTGTCTTTTATTCTCCTCATCCATAATTCTATTGTATAGATCTAGCATTTTTTGAGGGATTGGAGTACCGTCAAGATCCACTCCATTTTGAATAGCAAGATCAACAGCCTGCATTCCCATTTTCTTCATATATTAAAAAAAAGCTGAAACTATAATAAAACAAAACTTATTAATCTAAAATTCTTTGAATAATAATTTATTGATTTTGAATTTCCTTGAGTACTCTAATAGCCTCTTTAATGTGTTCAGGACCATTCAATAAATCTCTAAAAATATGCCTAACTGTCCCTTTGCGATCAATAACGTAAGTTACCCTACCATCCATAAATCCTAATACTTTAGGAACTTTAAAAGTTTTCCTAAGAGAGTCATTTGTGTCGCAAAGTAGTGGATATTGTAATTTATTTTTATTAGCAAATGCCAAATGACTTGATGTACTTCCATTACTTACTCCCCAAACTTGAGCACCTAATACTTTAAATAAGTCATATTTATCTCTAAATCCGCAAACTTCTATAGTGCAACCAGGCGTATCATCTTTTGGATAAAAAAACAAAACAAGGGGATTTTTTAATCCCTTATTTGATCTTTTAACTCCATTTTGATCCAGTAAAGAAAATTCTGGAATTTTATCTCCAATCTGCACAACAGTTCTTATAAAATTCCATATTAGAGGTTAATATGTTTTTTTTGTGGCCATAAAGTAAATAACTGATATTAAAGTCAGTTTTTTTGTTTTAAAAGATACTAAAAAATTATTGAAATAAATTAGGGTGTATTTATTAATTCAATAATATGGAATTAATAATTTATATTTCTTTATTTCTTATTCTTTTTTTGGGAATTATTTTTAACTTAAAAATAACTAATTTTAAAAAAGTTAAAGAAATACGAAACAAAGCTAAAAATTATTCAAAAAAGAATAACTAAATATGTATTGCTAAGATTAAAATTCAATTTTTTCATTTGGAGTAAATACTGAGCAATATTTTTTTACTACATCCTTTGGCTGACTAGTGGAATTCGTTAATTTTAATTTTAGCTTTTCAATAGCCTCATTAGCATTAATCTCACCGAGTCGATATCTTGCACAAGTATCCAATACTTTAAACATTTTTGTGGTAACAGCTTCAGCTGGATAAATTAGAAAAAAAAGGTAAAAAACAACAAATAAGTTCTTCATTTTTTTAAATAGTAAATATTTAGTGAATAGTTTCAATAATTTAGAAAAAAATTAATTTAGAAAAAGATTAAAATTTAATAGAGTGATCTATCTTGGGTTGAATCTAGGATTTCTGTAAATAATAATAAAAGAAATTAAGATAAAATAAGTGATAGTAATAAATAATCTCGGTGAAAATGAGAAAATTAATAGACAAACATAAAAAACTTATAAATTGGTACCAAAAAAAATTAAAATTGAGTGATTATCAATTACTTTGGTTAGTTTTCTTTAAAGGAGTATTAATAACAATAATATTTTTCAAAATTTTTTAATATTAAAAAAGCTGTTCCGAGAATGAAATTTTCACATGATTTGACTATATTTAATAGTAGATTTCTAAATAGTTAAATAGTTATCAGTTATGAATATTTTTGGGGTAGGTTTGCCTGAAGTTACTGTAATACTTATCTTAGCTCTTTTAATTTTTGGTCCAAAAAAGCTTCCAGAATTAGGAAAACAGCTTGGTAAAACTTTAAAAAGTCTTAAAAAAGCGTCTAATGAATTTCAAAATGAAATCGACCAAGTTATGAACGAAGAAGATCAAGATGAAGCTCCTAAATCTATAGAAACCAAGCAAACCAATGAAATTAATCAAGAAAAAATAGACTCAGAAAACAACAAAAAATAATACCTTGGATAGGCCCATAACCCCCATAGATGAATTTGAGAGAGCATTAGATAAAGCAGCTCTTACTAAAGAAGAATATGAATTGATAGACTACATCCGCTATACAAGTGTTTTTACACAACCTAGTCTTATTAAAGATTTAAAAAGGCCATCAAAACCCCCTCTTTTGTCAGTTCTATGTCAAATTTGCAGAAAAATTGGTTCGGAGATGCCAGTTCATTTCAAAAAGGTAATTGATTGGTCAATTGAAATAAGTGATCACAATACAAAATGGGATGCTCATTTAATTTGCGCAGAGGCATTGAATATAGACAAAATCCCATTAAGTCCTATTCATGGAACAGCTTTATTTGATGTTCTTGTTGTACACAAAGAATTATTTCTTGGATTTGATTAAATTAATCATCCAAAGTCACAGAATCAGTATCTATAACTTCCGAATCATCATAATTATTTATTTTATTTTCAATCCAGTTATTTATATAACTAACTAAAGGCAATGAGCCTCTAAAAATAAAAATAGAGGTAGGCAAAGCGCTTAATAAACCGACTACAGGACTTTTAAAAAAGTAATCTTCCAGCTTTAATGTTAAATAAAATAATAAGCGCTGAGGGAACTATAACTTTAACTACTGTTTTGAGCGCCTCAAGCCAGCCGACACGATATATCCACCATATTAAAATTATTCCAACTATATAGAGAAATAAGTAAGTCATAAAAATAGTATAATGATTATCTATTTTTCTTGTTCTTGCTAAGAAAAAGATTTTATAGATTTCTTTAACATCAATCAAATTCTAGTAATGAGTTTTTCTGAAATAAGAAAATTTTTAATTAAGATGCAATCTGATGAAAAATTAAAAAAGCAGGTTACAACATCCTCTACAGCAGATGATGTAGCCCTAATAGGTCAACGCTTAGGTTATGACTTTTCAGGAGATGACCTCTTAAGATTTAATGGTCAAAAAGTTGATAAAGTTACCGTAAGAAAGGTGGATCATCCAGGAGAATACCACTAAATTAAGACTTAACCCATATTGCAAGCCCTCCGCCCCTGCCTCGAGCACATAACCAATTATTTTCATTGCTAATTCCTACAAGTGAGAAAAAAGGCATTTTTTTATCTTCTGGTTTTTTTAATTCCTTGTTAAATATAGGAAAACTACTAATACTAATTTTCAATTCTTCAAAATAGAAAGCCAATAAAGGTCTAATCCCTCTTAATTCTGCGCTGCCTATAAAAGTAATATTTAATAATCCGAATTTAATTGAATTTTTTATTTCATAATTTATTTGATCCTCTTTTTTTTTAGTTTTTAATTCGAGTTTTGCCGATAATACTTGGAGAATCGAACTGGGTATATTTTTAATTTCATCCGACTCCTTTCCCCATACATACTTAAACTTCCATATTCCTAACAATTCCTCATATACAATACCGCTACCATTTTTTTGGGAATTTTTTTCTAATAGTTTTATCTCATTAATATCAGGAAAGTGTTTCATAATAGAATTTAATCTAAGAATCAAATACTAAGATAACTTCATAAAAAATGTTCTTAGTTAAAAAATCCCTCCAAAAAGATTTCTTTGTTTCAATATATTTCCAAAAAAATATTTTTTTGGCACACATAAGGAACAAGATCTCGTTAATATATTTACATAAAGTAACTAAATTAATGGACTTCATTTCTAAAAGCCAAGGATACATACCCCTAAAAGCTGTCCCTTACATATTTTTCCTTGCGGTTGTTCTAAGTATCACAACCTCAACTAATACATTCGTCTAAAACGCATTAGTTTTACGAGAAGAGTAAAGTAAATATTTGATGGATAATTATGATGTTGTTATAGTCGGCAGTGGTATTGGTGGATTATGCTGTGGTTCACTTCTATCTTTATCTGGGAAAAAAGTACTTATATGTGAAGCTCATACTCAGCCGGGAGGTGTTGCTCACAGTTTCAAAAGAAAAGGTTACACTTTCGAATCAGGTCCTTCATTGTGGAGTGGAATAGGTAAATGGCCAACGACTAATCCCCTAGGGCAAATTCTTAAATTACTTGATGAAGAAGTTGAACTATTTCAATACAAAGGTTGGCAAGTAATTGTCCCAGAAGGCAATTTTAATCTTAATGTGGGGGAAGAACCTTTTAAACAAACAATTAAAACTTTAAGAGGTGAGAAGTCTCTTAAAGAATGGGAATCATTTATTTCCGATATAAAACCTCTTAGCCAAATAATAAATGAAATACCTTTACTCTCATTTTCTCCCGAATCAATAAATTTACTAGATCTAATAAATTTAAGCTCAAAATTTTTACCTAAAATAAATCAAATACCAAAAATTAATAAAGGCTTTGGGAATTTAGTTAACAATCATCTAGAGGATCCTTTTCTCAGGAATTGGGTTGATTTATTGAGCTTTTTGATAAGTGGTATGTCAATGCATGATACAAATACAGCTGCGATGGCTACTTTATTTAACGAATGGTTTGAACCAAATTCATACCTTGAATACCCCAAAGGAGGTAGTGAATCTATCGTAAAAGCCTTAATTAATGGATTTAAAAAAAATGGAGGAGAATTAATTCTTTCTTCGAGAGTAAAGACAATTAACTTTAATAAAAATTTAGCCACAGGTATAACTCTTAATAATGGTTCTAGTTATAGTTGTGCATCTGTTGTCACGAATACTGATGTTTGGAATTTAAAAAAGTTAATTCCAAATGAAATTTCAAAAAAATGGAATACAAAAGTTTTGAACCCTAACAAATGTGACTCTTTCCTTCATATACATCTAGGTTTTGATGGTGATGGTCTTGAAAATTTGCCAATACATGCAATACATGTTGATGCATGGGAAAAAGGTATAACCGCAGAAAGAAATATAGCTGTATTTTCAATCCCATCTGTTTTAGATAAAAATATGGCCCCTGAAGGTAAACATGTTCTTCATGGATATACTCCCGCAAATGAACCTTGGGAAATTTGGGAAAAACTAAATCCAAAGAAACTAGAATATAGAAATTTGAAAGAAGAAAGATGTTCAATATTCCTTAATGCAGTGCGAAAATTTATCCCTGATATAGATAAAAGGATTGATTTAAAGATGCTAGGAACCCCAATCACTCACAAAAAATTCACCAATACCTATTGCGGTAGTTACGGCCCTGCATTATCTGCAGAAAAAGGTCTTTTCCCAGGCTGCAAAACTCCAGTGAAAAATTTATTTACTTGCGGTGCAAGTACATTTCCAGGTATTGGAATTCCTGCTGTTTCAGCAAGTGGCGCTTACGCAGCTGAAAAAATTATTGGTAAAAAAGAATTTAAAACTCTTCTTAAGAAAATAAATTTATGATTCAAGTTCTTTTTTATAACTCTACAAATACTTAGTTAAGAAATAAGAATAAAGAAAGCAAAACCGTTCAATAATGATAATCTTTATCTGAACATAAAATTAACTTATAACTCTTATATGTTTTTCTTATCAATTCCTCAAGCCTGGCATTTAGTTGGCACTTGGTCAGAACAACTTCCAAACGAATCAAATCTTATAGGAATGGGCCAAACAGAATTAATGATGACTTTACATTCAATATTCGTTCCTCTCATACTTGTAATTTCATATTACTTATTCAATAGACTTAATAAAAACGAATCAAAGAAAATTAAAGGGTAATCGTTTAAGGTTTATTTAGCTGAACTTCTTCTAACTACTTTTCTGCCTGTAGAAGTATCAACTCCGCTAGATTCTTTAGTCTGTGAATTAGTTTCAACATTATCAACATCACTTTTATCCATTTCTGCGCAAACACCCACTACCATGGCAGCTTGCATTTGATCTGGTAAATCCCCAATAGTTAATAAGGCCTTTAAAACTAATTGAAGTCGAGTTTGCCGATCTATTTCAGGTCTTAGTTTTTTTACGGTATTCCAAAGTTCTTGGGTAACTTCTTTTAAAAGTTCTCGATCAACAGCCAAATTAAATCCTTCTTGTATTTCTACTAATCTAACAAAAAATTGGATCTCGTAAAATAATATTCAATAAAAAGATTGTTAGTTAATATTTTTCTATCCGAATACAAGTTGCATTTGTTGGTGCAATTCATTCTTCTCATGCAAAAGTTTATCTTTTTCAATCTTTTTTAGAGTAAAAGTTCTATAAAATTTTTTTTGAATCTTTATTGGAGTATTTTCAAACTTTACATTTTTGCTTATTAGAGAATTCCACTCTTTTGAATTAAAAGGGGCATAAGGAGAAGATGAAATAACTTTCATTTCTTAATAATACATCTGTACTAATAATAGTACAGATTTACCATTATGCAACAACCGCGTCGACTTTTCTTAATTTTAAAGTGTCTTTGAGAATGGATTGATTTTTTTTATCTTGTTTTTAGGAAGTATAAGTTTGATAAATGAATAAAAGTATCATGAGTAACTTATTGATCCCTTTTTTTAGTGTCTTAAGACTTTTCTTGCTTAAAAACCTCTTAAAATAGTTAATTTGTTGAAATTAACATTGACAAGATATATTTAGTAATCCTTCCTATAAAAAGAATAATTAATCGATCAAAAATGCTTCTTAGTAATTCAAAAAGACTAAAAATCCAAGGAATAATTAAAAGAATTGCTCAAGATAAATCAATTACATTAGAAGAAAGGATATATGTTGAGAAATATGCACACCATAATTCGACAATTTCTCTTTGGCTGAAAAAAGCTAACAGCTTTAGAAGGAATGGTACAAAAAATGATGGAGGGATTGATAACCTCTTACAATCATTTGGGATAGATGGAATAGAGAAGGAAAATCATTTCAACCCAAATGAAGATGATATATCGGATTGGTTTGGCGGTGCTCCTGGTTGGCTAAGGAGAAGCTAGATCCATTAATTATTCAATTAACCCAGGCTATCTTAAACAAATATATACTCATAAAAGATATAAATACCCAAAAAACCCATGGTATAAATTTAATAGGCACTAAATATTTATTTGGAAAGGTTTTCATATTGATTTTTCTTTTAGATTATTTCTTCTTTACCGTTTTTGAGAATAGGTTTAATTGCTCTATATGCAAATTAAACAATATTCGAAACCTCAAAGATATTAAATCACTTTAAATAGATAAAGTTAATCAGCCTTAAGCATCACAATCTAAGCAACTTTATTATCAATCTTCCTTGAAAAATTTACTATTTTTGCCTCTTTATGGTCTGAATCATTCCAATATTTTATAAGTCTTTCTAATTCATCAATCCTCTTTTTAGCATTTGCAATTTTTTCAGTAGTTGTCATATAAAATTTTTATCTATCCAATTAATGCATGAAAAAAAAATATTTCAATGAAAGTAACAATTTTTAGACTATAAAGATTAATTTTTGGTTAATTACTTCAATATTTTATAGCCTTCGAGCGGCTAAGTAATTATACTTAAAGAAAATCTAAATTTATGAAGAAATTAAATTCTTTGATTTTGAATAGTACAGTTAACTTCTTAGACTTCATATACTCTGGTAGATCTTTACAAAGATTTTGGGTTTTAGAAGTTATAGCTAGATCACCTTATTTTGCATTTCTTTCAGTTCTTCATTTTAAAGAATCCCTAGGAATTAAAAATGAGAAAACAATGATTTTAATGAAAGAACATTTTTATCAAGCTATTAACGAAACTGAGCATCTTAAAGAAATGGAGAAAAGAGGAGGAGATAGGTTCTGGATTGATAGATTTTTTGCGAGACACCTTGTGCTTGTCTATTACTGGATCATGGTTTTCTATTATTTTTTCTCTCCAGCTAATGCTTATGATGTCAACATAAAAATCGAAGAACATGCATTTGAAACTTATTCCAATTATTTAATAAATAATCCAAATGATCAAAAAATAAAAGAAATTGCTCAAGATGAATTAAATCATGTTCAAGAACTTAACCAAGCTTTGTCAATGCTTACAACAGTTTAGATAAGTGCTGAGAAATCTATTAGCAATATTGAGAGCATCACCGAAGAAGAAATTAATCCTAGGCTAATCATTAATGAGACATAACCTTTTTTTCTAGGCAATTTATAAAAAGATATTACAATAATTAATATCATTATCAATGAGAAAAAAATTATAATTTTTTCATTTACTAAATTGAGATGTATAACTAAATTTTTTTGTTCAAAAAATTTGAGATACTCAGATAAAACTAATTCTTTTTCTATTTTTTTAAAATTGTCAAATGAGCTTATAAAAGCAGAACTTAATAAAGACAATGCAACCAGTGCAGTAACTGGTTTTGTTAACCTGTTAAGTGTTCTGTTAAAACTTACCAATAAGATAAGAATAAATAAAGAGGTTACTAAAGGTATTAAAGGTATAAGTGTTGTTGAATTTATGAAATTTCCCACGGAAATAATATTGTATCTAACTTAAAATTTTATATTATTTCGTCGCGTTATTTTATTAAATACGATTTTTTAAAATCTAAAATGTAATTAGTACCTATTGCATTCTGTGTAAATTGATACCAAAATTAAATTAGTATTGAAAAATAAAATGTTAGCCATTTCTGAAATTATTATTGCAAGTGCTATCTTCCTAGGAATTGTATATTGGGAAGTTAAATTCCTATACACCAAAACTACTGTGGCGAAATAAATTCACTCAAAAGAGGCAAATTAAGGACGTAGAAAATTTAAATAAAATTTAAGAATTTAAGTTGACAAAAAAAGCTCTAAATATGAGAGAATAAACACAAATATTAAGTTCTTCTAATGAGCGAAGTCCAAGATTCTAATACAAACTCAACTCAGCAGCAACAACAGCAACAGCAACAATCCTATTCAGACAGCAAAATTAATTCTGCTGAGAGCGAGAAACTTTATCTTGAGATGAAAGAAGCTTGGCTTTAAATTAATTCGTGTTTGAAATAATATTTCTATAAATTTTTTTAATTTTGAAGTAATCAATACTTTTTTATTTCCTATACCCTTTAAATTTTATTTAACAGCAAGGGTAATTTTGAGAAAACTAAAGCAGTTAGAAAAAATTAACGGAAGGCTCGCAATGGGAGGGTTGATATATTTAGTTTTTACAAAATTAGTTTCCAACCGTGCCGACATATTAGACCAGCTTAAATCTTATTTAATTTAAAAAATGAATTGGAAATATTATCCAGGAATATTTCTTTCTATATAAGCGTCAGTTAAAGCTAGGATTAATCCCAATAATGTTGAAAATATAGCAATTTCAGTTGATTCCATTTTATTTTTGAATTACCCCTAGTTTGCTAAATAATTCAAAGTTCAGCAACAAAGCCAATAACCTACTATAGTACTTATATACTATTGATTTTTTATTGTGAGCTCACTAACTCCTGAGTTTCTTTTCGTTAGGCCTGGTGATTATGTCGCAATTAAAAAAGAAAATTGCGAAGATACTAAGGAAAAGGATGAAAATTATTGGGTCGGTCAAGTTATCGACTGTATTGGAGGGGCTAGAAATCCAAATTCATGGACCTTGTTTCAAGTTGCCAATATTGACAATGGAGAGGTCACTATAATCAATGCCGATATTGTAGAAAAAATTTTGAAACCTTCTGGAAGTTAATCTTAATCAAACAAACTTCTTTCAGTATTACAGAAACAACAGGGGAAATAAACGCTTTAAAGGAAATCACCCTAGTTCCAAGCAGGCAAGTCCATATACTTGATTCATAGGGCAGGGAGGTTGAATGCCTTTATACATTCTGTAAGTTTTTGATATTTCCTCAAATCCCAAACTTGATAAAAGATAATTTGCATAAGGGTTCAGATTAGAGCAATCCAATAAGATTTGAGCGTCTAAATCACCAACTAACTCCCTTATTAATAATTCAGCAAGTGGTGGAGTATCCGCTAAAAGTGGGCCAATTCTCCAGCCTTGCTCATTATCCTCCAATACACAAGGTCTTATCCTGCCAAATCCATGGCACATCCCATTATTATCGACAATTGCACTGACATTGCCATGAGAATTTTTCAACCAGTCATTTAGAAAATGTGGTCTGGGACTAGGTTCTCTTTGATCGTCATAAATTAAAACTGCTTCAGAAGAGATTTTATTACCCGGGACAACTTTAAAAGAATGAAATTGATCTTTATAGAAATTTCTCAATGGCAAATCTTGAGAGCCATTTAATTTCCATCGATTTGTAATGGAAGATTTTCTAAACCCCCACTTTGCGTAATCATTTAATCTATCTGGGGCAGCCTCAAGACCAATACAATCAACATTTTTCAAATATTCGAGGGCATGTTTCCATAATCTCACTCCATATCCATTATTCCGGAATTCTTTTTTAACGATAAATAAACCTATAAAACCATACGAGGAATTATATTTTATACACGCAATAGAGCCTATAGGATTATTGTCTAGACAAGCTACCCATACCCCTTGTTTATCTGTATTTCTATAAATTGATAAATCATCCATTCCAGGAGAAAATCCCTCTAACCTTGCCCAGTTTGTGACTTCTGGTATTTCATTTATAGATATCAACCTAATTGAAAAATTTTCCCTCATGAAAATATACTAACCAAGAAAAATTTGAATTTTTAAAAGCAATATTAATAAATTTGATTATTTCTCATAAATCATTCGCTTTGATTTAACTGCCTAAAAAACTTAGTTATTTACAATTTACCCTCTGATATATTTAATACTATTCAAAGGTAAAAAATGAAAATTTCTGATAAATTTCATTTAGAAGACATCTATAAATTAAAAAATACAGTTCTCACTGGTAAAACTGAAGATATAAAGTGGCGGATCCATCATATCAATATAGTTTCTAAACTTTTGGATGAAAATAAAAAAGAGATTATTAAATCACTTTTTGTTGATCTCGGTAAATCTGAAATAGAAGGGCTTTCAGAAATCCTTTTAGTGAAAGAAGAAATTTCACTTATAAAAAAGAAACTCAATTCTTGGATGCGACCAAAAAAGATTGATACCCCTTTTTATCTTTTTCCATCATCCTCCAAAGTTATTTATGAACCTCTTGGGTGTGTCTTAATTCTTGGTCCTTATAATTATCCCTTACTTTATATTTTAAAGCCATTGGTAAATATTTTCTCAGCAGGAAATACTGCAGTTATAAAACCATCAGAAAAATGTCCTGCGACCTCAAGACTTATTAAAAAGCTTACTTCCAAATATTTCCGAAAAGATGTCCTAATGACAGTAGAAGGTGATAACAAACAATCCATCAAATTAATTGGACAAAATTTTGACCACATTTTTTTTACAGGAAGTACTGAAACTGGAAAATCCATAATGAAATTAGCTTCAAAAAACTTAACTCCATTAACTCTTGAGTTAAGCGGAACAAATCCTGTAATTGTTTTCAAGAATGCAAATTTAGAAGTGGCTGCAAAAAGAATTGTTTGGGGTAAATTTTTTAATTCTGGTCAATCCTGTATGGCTCCGAATCATATCTTTGTAGATAAAGAAATTGAAAATATTTTTATAGAAAAATTAAAGAAATACATAATAAGTTTTTACGGAGATAATCCAATTATTTCCGAAAACTTATCAAAATTGGAGAAAAAACAATTTACATCCACTGTAGAAATTCTCAAACAATATGAAAAAGAAAAAAGAATTTTATTTGGGGGGACTTTTAGTAAAAAAAAGTTGAAAATATCTCCTACAATTTTGAGAACCAAATTAAATGAAACAAAAATTTTGCAGAAAGAATTATTCAGTTCACTACTTCCTGTAATTGGAATTAATGATAAGGAATCAGCTTTAAAACAGATTAGTCAAACATCAAAACCCTTAGCAATCTACTTATTTGGAGGTAATAAAAAAATTCATAATCATATTTCAAAAGTTACCAGCTCTGGAACAATTTGTATAAATGATGTGATGTTACCAGTCCTTATTCCAAATTTACCGTTTGGAGGCGTTGGGCAAAGTGGTATTGGTAAATTTCATGGAGAAGAAGGTTTTCGAAATTTTTCAAATCAAAAATCTATTACTTTTAAAGGTTTTTTATTTGATTCAAATCTGCGGTATCCCCCCTATGAAAGAGTAAAGAAATTTTTAAAGTTTATTTTTCAGGTTTAAATTACTTAAATTGTTTTCAAAAACCTAGCGATTTAAAATTTTAAGATTATCTTTAAATAAATAGTGAGTTTTATGAAATTTGCATTTATAGTAATTGCCATATTTATAAATTTTTTTAATCACTCATTGATAAAATCAGAAGAAAAAATATTTTCATCAAAAAATAAAATTGAGAATATCGTTAGAAAAGAATCACTTGCTAAAGAAAAAACTGAAATAAATAAAATTCATATTGTAAAAAGTGGAGATACAATATCAAGTATTTCAAAATTCTATTCAATCAATAAAGATTTAATTATTAAATTGAATAACTTAAAAGATAAAAATTATATCTTTGTTGGCCAAAATCTTATTATCTCCGAATCTTCTGAAAATCTCACAAAACAATCAGATTTAATTAAAAATTATCATATTGTTCAAACTGGTGAAAATCTTACTGACATATCGAACAAATATAATTTAAAAGTAAAAGAACTAATAGAGATTAATAATATCAATAATCCTGATTCAATAAAAATTGGTCAAAAGCTCACAATAAGAAAAAATAACACAATTAATTCAGAAAAATATGAAACAACTGAAAATAAAAAAAATAATGACTTAATTGAGTTTGAAAAAAAAATGTACGGTCCTATAATTATCCAAAGTAAATCATATAAAGATATTAAAGGTAGAAAAGTTTTAAACGTTCTAAATCAAGAAAATAAAAAACTGATTATTTCAATCAATTGTGATAAAAATGAATTAGATGTAAGGATACCTGGCAAGAAATGGATGGGAAGTAAGCCTGCTAAAGAAGAATTCGAAAATAATTTAATAAATGATTTTTGTTAAAACTTTAATTAATATGTGTGAATAATTTGTCTAAGAATATTAATTATGAGTTATTCTACAAAAAGTTAAGTTAATAGTAATGGCTATTTCAAGAGGAGATCTCGTAAGAGTAAAAAGACCAGAATCATATTGGTATAATGAGATCGGTAAAGTCGCTTCAGTTGATACCTCAGGCATTAAATATAACTGTGTAGTCAGATTCGATAAAGTAAATTACGCTGGGATAAGCGGAACTGATGGTGGAGCAAATACAAATAATTTCGCTGAAAGTGAATTAGAGAAAGCTTAAATAATTGCCTGAGTTACCAGAAGTAGAGACAGTTCGCAGAGGTTTAGAGCAAAAACTTAATAACTTTATTATTAAAAAAGTAGAAGTCTGTAGGGATTCAACTATTGCATTCCCAATAAACAAAGAAGAATTCATTAAAGGACTTCTGAACTCACTTATTTATAAATGGGATAGAAGGGGAAAATATTTAATAGCTCAATTAAAAGAAGCTCAAAATGAGAATGCCCAATTTCTTGAAGAAAATTCAAAAAATAACGGATTTCTTGTAGTTCATCTAAGAATGACTGGATATTTTAAATTTATTGAAAACTCAAGTCATCCTTGTAAACATACAAGAATAAGATTTTTCGATAAAAATAATAATGAGCTTAGGTACATTGACGTAAGAAGTTTTGGCCAAATGTGGTGGATTAATAAAGACCTATCGCTTAACAAAATAATAAAAGGATTAGGTTCATTAGGACCAGAACCATTTGCTAAAGACTTTGATGCAAATTACCTTAACAAAGTTACTTCAAAAAGAACAAAATCTATAAAAGCTATTTTATTAGATCAAACAATCGTGGCAGGTATAGGTAATATTTATGCTGATGAAAGTTTATACTCTGCCGGCATCTCCCCTTTTAGGGAAGCTCGAACAATAAAAAAGAATGAGTTAATAAAGCTGAAAGAATCAATCGTTACTGTTTTAACAAAAAGTATAGGTTCTGGGGGTACTACATTTAGTGATTTTAGGGACTTGGAAGGAGAAAATGGGAATTTTGGATTACAGACAAATGTTTATAGGAGAACTGGAAAAGAATGTCGTAAATGTGGAAATTTAATTGAAAGACAAAAAATTACTGGAAGAAGTACCCATTGGTGTCCGAAATGCCAAAAATAAAAAGGGCTTACTCATGAAGAGTAAACCCTTTTAAATATTTTACCTGGCATTGAGCTATTTTCTCAAGGGGCTACCCCCTAAATATTTTCGCCGCTGATGCGTTTCACAACCGAGTTCGAGATGGATCGGAGTGGTTCCACATCGCCATGAACACCAGGATAGTGTGAACCTTGAGAACTGCATAGAAAATTATATATTAAAAACAATAAATTAAGTTTATTTGGTCAAGCCCTCGGTCTATTAGTACTCCTCCGCTGCACTTGTTACCAAGCTTCCACGTAGAGCCTATCAACGGGTGTTCTTCCCGTGACCTTACTGGCTTAAGCCATGGCAATACTCATCTTGAGGTGGGCTTCCCACTTAGATGCTTTCAGCGGTTATCCACTCCGCACATGGCTACCCAGCGTTTACCGTTGGCACGATAACTGGCACACCAGAGGTGCGTTCCTCCCGGTCCTCTCGTACTAGGGAGAAATCCTCTCAATATTCCTGCGCATACACCGGATATGGACCGAACTGTCTCACGACGTTCTGAACCCAGCTCGCGTACCGCTTTAATGGGCGAACAGCCCAACCCTTGGGACCGACTTCAGCCCCAGGTTGCGATGAGCCGACATCGAGGTGCCAAACCTCCCCGTCGATGTGAACTCTTGGGGGAGATCAGCCTGTTATCCCTAGAGTAACTTTTATCCGTTGAGCGACGGCCCTTCCACGCAGAACCGTCGGATCACTAAAACCGACTTTCGTCCCTGTTCGACTTGTAGGTCTCACAGTCAAGCTCCCTTCTGCTTTTGCACTCAACGACTGATTTCCAACCAGCCTGAGGGAACCTTTGTGCGCCTCCGTTACCTTTTAGGAGGCGACCGCCCCAGTCAAACTGCCCATCAGATACTGTCCGCTTCCCGGATAACGGGTAAGCGTTAGAACCCTAGCTCTAAAAGAGTGGTATCTCACCGATGACTCAATAGTACCCACAAGCACTATTTCAACGTCTCCCACCTATTCTGCGCATTCAGAGCCCGAGCACAATATCAAACTACAGTAAAGCTTCATAGGGTCTTTCTGTCCGGGTGTATGTAGTCCGCATCTTCACAGACAATTCTATTTCGCCGAGCCTCTCTCCGAGACAGCGCGCAAATCGTTACACCTTTCGTGCGGGTCGGAACTTACCCGACAAGGAATTTCGCTACCTTAGGACCGTTATAGTTACGGCCGCCGTTCACCGGGGCTTCAGTCGCCAGCTTCACTAAAAGCTAACCAGCTTCCTTAACCTTCCGGCACTGGGCAGGTGTCAGCCCCCATACATCGTCTTGCGACTTAGCGGAGACCTGTGTTTTTGGTAAACAGTCGCTTGCGCCTCTTCACTGCGACCAGCTCTCGCTGGCACCCCTTCTCCCGAAGTTACGGGGCCATTTTGCCGAGTTCCTTAGAGAGAGTTATCTCGCGCCCCTCGGTATTCTCTACCACCCCACCTGTGTCGGTTTCGGGTACTGGCATTTGTGTCTTAACGAGTATAGGGCTTTTCTTGGAAGCATGACATCACCAACTTCGCTGCCGTAGCAGCTCGTACTCACGCCTTAGCTCAAGATGTTTTCTCCATCTCTCAAAGCCTCGAACGCTTGAACCAGTAACCAACATCTGGCCTGGTTAGCCTTCTCCGTCCCCCTTCTCAAAACACATCTGGTACAGGAATATTGACCTGTTATCCATCGACTACGCCTTTCGGCCTCGCCTTAGGTCCAGACTAACCCTCCGCGGACGAGCCTGCCGGAGGAACCCTTAGGGTTTCGGGGCATGGGATTCTCACCCATGTTTTCGCTACTCAAGCCGACATTCTCACTTCTATGCTGTCCACGTCCGCTTACGCTAACGCTTCACCCTACATAGAACGCTCCCCTACCATAAATAAATTTATCCGCAGCTTCGGTATAACGCTTAGCCCCGTTCATTTTCGGCGCAGGATCGCTCGACCAGTGAGCTATTACGCACTCCTTTGAGGATGGCTGCTTCTAGGCAAACCTCCTGGTTGTCTGGGCAATCCCACCTCCTTTATCACTTAGCGTTAATTTTGGGACCTTAGCTGGCGGTCTGGGCTGTTTCCCTCTTGACTATGGAGCTTATCCCCCACAGTCTGACTGCCTAGTTACACACAGGGTATTCAGAGTTCATATCGATTTGGTACCGCTTTCGCAGCCCGCACCGAAATGGTTGCTTTACCCCCCTGCTGGAGCACTAGACGCTACGCCTCAACGTATTTCGGGGAGAACCAGCTAGCTCCTGGTTCGATTGGCATTTCACCCCTAACCACAGCTCATCCGCTGAATTTTCAACTTCAGTCGGTTCGGACCTCCACTTGGTATCACCCAAGCTTCATCCTGGCCATGGTTAGATCACCAGGGTTCGGGTCTATAAACACTGACAAACGCCCTATTAAGACTCGCTTTCGCTGTGGCTCCACCATTTCCGGTTTAACCCGCCAGTGCCTATAAGTCGCCGGCTCATTCTTCAACAGGCACACGGTCACCCGATTAGTCGGGCTCCCATTGCTTGTAAGCTCACGGTTTCATGTTCTATTTCACTCCCCTCCCGGGGTTCTTTTCACCTTTCCCTCGCGGTACTGTTTCACTATCGGTCACACAGTAGTACTTAGCCTTACGAGGTGGTCCTCGCAGATTCACACGGAATTCCACGTGCTCCGTGCTACTCGGGATACAGCTAGGTCAACTTATCTTTCGATTACGGGGCTTTCACCCTCTGTGGCACGCCATTCAAACGTTTCTTCTAGACTTATTGATCCATATTGCTGTCCCACAACCCCGATAGTCAAGACTATCGGTTTGGGCTGTTCCCCGTTCGCTCGCCGCTACTGAGGGAGTCGTTATTTACTTTCTCTTCCTCCAGCTACTAAGATGTTTCAGTTCGCTGGGTTAGCTCGCACCAACCTATATATTCAGTTGGCCGTACATGGGGTTGCCCCATTCGGAAATTCCCGGATCAAAGTGTGCTTCCAACTCCCCGAGACTTATCGCAGGTAACCACGTCCTTCATCGCCTCTGTGTGCCTAGGTATCCTCCGTGAGCCCTTTGTAGCTTGACCAATAACTTCAAAAATTGAAGCATCAGCTCAATAGAATTGTTATTAATGCATTCGCACAAATAATAAATCTGCATCATTAAAGATGCTTATTGTCTTTAAAAATAATCTATGCAGTTGTCAAGGTTCTCTGAAAACAATGAAATTAATTCAATGAGTCCAGCATCTTAATGATTTCATTAGGAAGCTAGATTCGTTCAGAATAATGATCACAACTCAAAACATTTCCTTTCTACCGGTTATGGAAGAGGTGGTAATCAGTGGAGGTAAGCGGACTCGAACCGCTGACATCCTGCTTGCAAAGCAGGCGCTCTACCAACTGAGCTATACCCCCAACATAGAGATATGGGCCATCCTGGACTTGAACCAGGGACCTCACCCTTATCAGGGGTGCGCTCTAACCACCTGAGCTAATGGCCCAGGAAAAATAATGGGTGTGACCTAGAAAAACTTAGGAAATGAAATTCTTAATAAATTAAGAACGTGAGATACCGATCGACCTAAGGTGACAAAATAATATTAAACATTTTGTTGTCTCCCTGTTAGGAGGTGATCCAGCCGCACCTTCCGGTACGGCTACCTTGTTACGACTTCACCCCAGTCATTAGCCCCACCTTCGGCGTCCTCCTCCACAAGGGTTGGAGTAACGACTTCGGGCATGGCCAACTTCCATGGTGTGACGGGCGGTGTGTACAAGGCCCGGGAACGTATTCACCGCAGTATGCTGACCTGCGATTACTAGCGATTCCTACTTCACGTAGGCGAGTTGCAGCCTACGATCTGAACTGAGCCACGGTTTATGGGATTTGCTAGCTCTCGCGAGTTTGCTGCCCTTTGTCCGTAGCATTGTAGTACGTGTGTAGCCCAGGGTGTAAGGGGCATGATGACTTGACGTCATCCACACCTTCCTCCGGTTTATCACCGGCGGTCTTTCTAGAGTGCCCAACTAAATGCTGGCAACTAAAAACGTGGGTTGCGCTCGTTGCGGGACTTAACCCAACATCTCACGACACGAGCTGACGACAGCCATGCACCACCTGTCACTGCATTCCCGAAGGCACCCTCAAATTTCTAAGAGGTTCGCAGGATGTCAAACCCTGGTAAGGTTCTTCGCGTTGCATCGAATTAAACCACATACTCCACCGCTTGTGCGGGCCCCCGTCAATTCCTTTGAGTTTCACACTTGCGTGCGTACTCCCCAGGCGGAACACTTAACGCGTTAGCTACGACACCGAAGGGGTCGATTCCCCCGACACCTAGTGTTCATCGTTTACGGCCAGGACTACAGGGGTATCTAATCCCTTTCGCTCCCCTGGCTTTCGTCCATGAGCGTCAGTAATGGTCCAGCAGAGCGCCTTCGCCACTGGTGTTCTTCCCGATATCTACGCATTTCACCGCTACACCGGGAATTCCCTCTGCCCCTACCATACTCAAGCCTTTCAGTTTCCACTGCCATGATGGAGTTAAGCTCCACGCTTTAACAGCAGACTTGAAAAGCCGCCTGCGGACGCTTTACGCCCAATAATTCCGGATAACGCTTGCCACTCCCGTATTACCGCGGCTGCTGGCACGGAATTAGCCGTGGCTTATTCCTCAAGTACCGTCATATCTTCTTCCTTGAGAAAAGAGGTTTACAGCCCAGAGGCCTTCGTCCCTCACGCGGCGTTGCTCCGTCAGGCTTTCGCCCATTGCGGAAAATTCCCCACTGCTGCCTCCCGTAGGAGTCTGGGCCGTGTCTCAGTCCCAGTGTGGCTGATCATCCTCTCAGACCAGCTACTGATCGAAGCCTTGGTGAGCCATTACCCCACCAACTAGCTAATCAGACGCGAGCTCATCCTCAGGCGAAATTCATTTCACCAGTAGGCATATGGGGTATTAGCGGTCGTTTCCAACCGTTATCCCCCTCCTGAGGGCAGATTCTCACGCGTTACTCACCCGTCCGCCACTAACCCGAAGGTTCGTTCGACTTGCATGTGTTAAGCACGCCGCCAGCGTTCATCCTGAGCCAGGATCAAACTCTCCGTTGTGTTCAAATCCTTTTGTAGATAAATCTACTCAATTTGAATTGCTGTATCAAAATAAAAAATTCAGTTTTGTATTAAGTTTCAGCCTCCTTAAATTTTAAGGATTACATTGAGTGCACATTAAATATTTCTAAAGTGACTTTCCAAGATCTCAGATCCGTTTGCATCAAAGCTATAAGTTAGCAATTGATGACATTTTATATATTCTTGACGGGACCTCACACCTTTATTGCATATACATCTTGAATAACTAAAAGAATTAAAATTACTCTTGACGCAATAAAAGCATCAGTTCCTAAGTTTTTAAATTTTCTAGGTGCAGAGCTAAACAACAAGTGAATAACTCATTTAGAAGGTAAAACCCTTCTTCTGGCTGGAAAAAATGATCGAAATCAAATCTCCAAAGAATTCAATGTTTCACCAAAAATCAGATTTAAGGTAATTTCTTGAATAATGCAAAAAGTATATTTCTGCCCAGAAGAAAATACTAAACCATCCAACTGTAATTGTGCAACCTTTTATACAAAAATTTTTTATTAATTTTTTATTTGTTCAAAGTCTCGTTAAACAACTAGGCTTAAATAAAGGGATATAAATGAAATGGCAGAAAGATTTAGTCAAAAAAATTTAAGAGTAAGGCCAAGTTCTGATGAAGAGAAAATTGTAACAAATGCAAAAAAACACTTTGAAAAGACTTTGGTTGAGATATCAGGCGAATTAGTGGGAAGCGTTGCTGCATTAGAACACCCAACAAAAAATAAAAAATTAAATTACGGAGAAATATTTTTAAGAGACAATGTTCCTGTAATGATTTACCTCATTACCCAAAAAAGGTACGAAATTGTCAAAAAGTTCCTAACTGTGTGTCTTGAATTACAAAGCACTAATTACCAAACACGTGGAGTATTTCCTACTAGTTTCATTGAAGAAAATGGAAAGCTTATTGGAGACTATGGTCAGAGATCAATAGGTAGGATTACTTCAGCCGATGCAAGTTTATGGTGGCCAATTTTATGTTGGTATTACGTCAATAAAAGCGGCGATTATGCCTTTGGAAAAAGTCAAAGTGTTCAAAGAGGTATTCAACTTCTACTAGATCTAGTTCTACACCCAACATTTGAGGGTACTCCTGTACTTTTTGTTCCCGATTGCGCATTCATGATTGATAGACCAATGGACGTATGGGGAGCACCCCTAGAAGTTGAAGTTTTACTTCATGGATGTTTAAAAAGTTGCATCAACTTAATGGAATTAAGTAGAGCAGATCATGTTAGTAGACTTTTAGATCAAAGACTTATTCTTACAAATCAATGGGTTAAGGATTTAGGAAGTTTTCTTTTAAAACATTATTGGGTTACGAGCCAAACAATGCAAGTTTTAAGAAGAAGGCCAACTGAGCAGTATGGAGATGATCAACACTTCAATGAATTTAATGTTCAACCTCAAGTAGTTCCATCATGGCTACAAGATTGGTTAGAAAATAGAGGTGGTTACTTGATAGGAAATATTAGGACAGGAAGGCCAGACTTTCGATTTTACAGTTTAGGGAATTCTTTGGCTTGTATGTTCGGAGTACTGCCTCCTGAAGAACAAAGAGCTTTATTTAGATTAGTTTTACATAACAGGCAGCATTTGATGGCTCAAATGCCTATGAGGATTTGTCATCCTCATATGGATGTTGAAGAATGGCAAAACAAAACTGGATCGGATCCAAAGAATTGGCCTTGGAGCTACCATAACGGTGGTCATTGGCCAAGCTTACTTTGGTTTTTTGGTGCAGCTGTTCTATTACATCAAAAAAAACATGGTTCTGATGATGTAATTCTCATGGAAGAAATGAAATCTTTAATAGAGGAATCATATTGGTGTCAACTTAATCAATTACCTAAGCAAGAGTGGGCAGAATATTTTGATGGACCTACAGGTACATGGGTTGGACAACAATCAAGGACGTATCAAACTTGGACAATTGTTGGTTTTTTATTAATGAATCATTTCCTGAGAAATGAATATAACGATTTAGATATGTTTAATATTTAATACTAAAATAGTCCAAGAGTAAGTGATTTATCAATTGGCAAACACGCTCCAATACCAAGATAGATGGTTAGAAAAGTTCCGAACAAGAAAACAGACATAGCTATTGGTCTTCTAAAGGGGTTAGAGAATTTGTTTACGTTTTCGATAAAGGGTAAAATAATTAATCCAAGTGGGATTAATGTTTGAAGCGCTATACCCAAAAGTTTATTAGGAACTACTCTCAGTATTTGAAAAACTGGGTAGAGATACCATTCAGGAAGTATTTCGAGTGGTGTTGCGAAGGGATTAGCTTTGTCCCCTAACATTGCCGGATCAAGAACTGCTAATCCAACTACGCAGGCAATAGTTCCTAAGATAACTACTGGGAAGATATATAATAGATCATTTGGCCATGCTGGTTCACCATAATAATTATGGCCCATTCCTTTAGCTAACTTTGCTCTCAATTTTGGATCAGAAAGATCTGGTTTTTTTAACGTAGACATATGAAGAACTAATAAATATTTTAATTATAAGATTTTATAAGGGACCTGAAATACCCTGTTTACGAATCATTAAAAAGTGCATCAACATAAAAACTGCTAATGACCATGGCAATACAAAAGTATGAAGACTGTAGAATCTAGTTAAAGTGGATTGTCCAACACTTTCTCCGCCTCTAAGTAGTTCAACCATAAAGTCACCAATAACTGGTATCGCAGCAGGTACACCTGAAACAATCTTAACTGCCCAATAACCTACCTGATCCCAAGGTAGTGAGTATCCTGTCACTCCAAAAGCTACGGTTATAACCGCCATTACAACACCTGTAACCCAAGTTAATTCTCTTGGCCTTTTAAAACCTCCAGTAAGATAAACCCTAAATACATGAAGGATTAACATCAAAACCATCATTGATGCACTCCATCTATGAACAGATCTTATTAACCAACCAAAACTTACATCTGTCATTAAATAACTTACTGAACTATAGGCTTGAGTAACTGTTGGCTTATAGTAAAAAGTCATTGCAAAACCTGTTGCAAATTGAATTAAGAAGCATACTAAAGTTATGCCTCCTAAACAATAAAAAATGTTTACGTGAGGTGGTACGTACTTGGAAGTTACGTCGTCAGTTATGTCTTGGATTTCAAGCCTTTCTTGAAACCAGTCATAAACAGATGAAGAATTCGCCATCCAAAAAAAAATTAGCTTTGATATAAAGAGCTTACTTAAAATTCTTATACTTGGTGTTAACACTTAACCCAATGAATTCATCTTTTAACAAACTTTTAACATTCAAAACTTTGATCACTGCGTCAATGATCATCGTTTTTTCTATCAATCTTTTGTTGATTGAAAGAGTGGATGCTCTCAGTGATAGCAGGCAATTGGTACTAGACGCTTGGACCTTGGTAAACGAAGGTTTTTATGATCCAGAAAAGTTTGATGAAATCCAATGGAAAAGAATTAGACAAAAAACATTACAGAAACAAATTGAAACAAGTGAAGAGGCTTATTCCGCAATTGAAGACATGTTAAGACCTCTAGAAGATCCCTATACAAGAGTTTTACGCCCTAAAGATTATGAACTACTAAAAACAAGTAATTTTGGGAGTGAAATTAATGGTGTTGGGCTTCAATTAGGTGAAGATGATGACAATAAAGTTAAAGTGATCTCTACTCTTGGGGGTTCTCCAGCTGAAGAGGCTGGAATAGTAAGCGGTGACTTGATAGAGACAGTGGACGGAATCTCTTCAGAAAAATTAGGGCTTGCAAGTACTGCCTCTAAGTTAAGAGGTGAATCAGGGACAAAAGTTTTAGTTGAAGTATCTTCGGAATCAGGAGAAATTAGGGAAGTCGATCTAGAGAGGAGATCAGTAGATCTCAGACCAGTTAGAACAAAAAGATTAAGAGACGATTCTCACACAATAGGATATTTAAGGATAACTCAATTCAGCGAAAGCGTACCCAAAAAAGTTGAAGAGGCACTTCAAGAGTTAAAAGAGAAAGAGGTTGAGGGCTTGATCTTGGATCTTAGAAATAATTCAGGGGGACTAGTAAGCTCAGGTATAGCAGTTGCAGACTCATTATTGAGTGAGAAACCTATAGTTGAGACAAAAGATAGAAATGGAATCAAAGATGCAATTATTTCTCAAAAAGAGACATCTTTTGATGGGCCAATGGTGACATTAGTAAATAAAGGGACTGCAAGTGCCAGTGAAATACTTGCTGGTTCTTTACAAGATAATGAGAGGTCAATTCTTATGGGAGAACAAACTTATGGGAAAGGTTTAATTCAATCCCTAAAAAGTTTGGGGGAAGATAGTGGTATTGCTATCACAGTGGCTAGTTACTTAACCCCCAATGGGCATAATATTCAAGGCCAAGGTATGACTCCTGACAAATTACTTGATCTACCGGACGCAAGTGATTATGGAAGTACTGACGATAAATGGGTGAGGAATGCAGAATTATTTCTAGGATCTCTTTTAGAAAAAGAAGAAGTTTCAGTTCAAAAAATGGAATTAAATAATGAAGAAATTAATTCTTTAAATAGCTAAAGATTGAAAAAAAACTTTTAAAAATTATGAGTATTAAAAGAATTTTTCATGACCCAATTCATAAAGAAATAGTTTTTGATGCAGGAAAGCCAGAAGAATTAATGATTATGGAATTAATTGATACATTTGCTTTTCAAAGACTAAGAAGAATAAAACAACTTGGAGCGGCATCATTACTTTTTCATGGTGCAGAATCAAGTAGATTTACCCACTCTATTGGTGTTTTTTGTATCGCTAGAAAAATTTATAATAAATTAATTGAAAGTAAATCTTCATTTTGTGAAAATAAATTTGTTCTTTATGGAGCAGCTCTACTACATGATTTAGGTCATGGACCTTTAAGCCATACCAGTGAAGCATTATTCAAGCATGATCACGAACAATGGTCTGAAAACTTAGTTACAAATTATTCTCCAATAAATTCCATCCTCAAAAAGTATGACAACGAATTACCAAAAAAAATTGGTGAATTATTTCAATCAAAACAACAATTTTCAAAACCTTTAAAAACATTGATAAGTAGTGAGATTGATTGCGATCGTCTCGATTATCTTTTACGCGATAGTTACAACACAGGTACTTACTATGGCTTAGTAGATTTAGAGAGAATAATTTCAGCTTTTACCTTTTCACCTGATGGAAATGTCGCAATCAAACCAAAAGGAGTAATCGCTATTGAGCATTTCCTTGTACTTAGAAACTTGATGTATAGAACAATCTACAATCACAAGATAAACGAAATATCAACATGGATTCTGGAAAAAATATTAGATACAATAAAAAATAATCATGAAAAGAATATTTGGTTAGATAAATCTCTATATAAGTGGATTTTTTCACCTTCAAAGGTTGATTTTAATGATTTCATAAGAAATGATGATGTAACTTTTTATTATCATTTGATTAGATGGAAAGATGAATCTTTTGAACCACTTTCTACACTCTGCAAAATGTTTATTGACAGGGATTTATTAAAGGCATCAGACATAAGTTTTTTAAGTAAAATGGATAGATTAAAAATCCTTGCATTTGCTTCAAAATTATGTGAAAAAAATGGTTATGATTCAGAAATATTTTGCGGTATCAAGGAAAGGACTTTTAAAGGTTTTGAATCTAATAACGCATTAAAAATATGGGACGGAACCGATCTAAGCGCATTAGAAAATAGTTCTAAATTAATAAAAACATTAATGAGTTCTGAGGAAAGCTCCTTTATCATTTATCCAAATATGATCAAAAATGAAATTAAAAATGAAATTTCATTAATAAAAAACAATTCCTAGATTTAATTCAATGGAAATCGTTTTAAAAAACATTAGAAGTAAATATTTAGAAATTTTTTCTTTATTAGATTTAGATAATATCTATGAAACTTTCAAAAGATTTTCTTCCATCAAGGAACCTTTAGAAGCAAAAATTTTCACAGTCAATGAGTCAATAAGTTCTCATCAATTATCAAAATTAAAAAATCATTTTGACAAAATTAATATTTGTTCCTTACGAATTTACTCAAATGATAGAGATACAATACTCAGTGGAAAATCTTTAAAAATAGATTCAACTTTCGTAAAAGAGCAAGAGATTAAAAATAAGTTATTATTATTAAATTCAAAAAAGAAAGACGATATTCTTCACAAAGGAACAGTGCGATCGGGTGAAAGAATATCTTCAAATGGAAACCTATGCATTATTGGTGACGTTAATCCAGGAGCAATAATTTCCGCCAAGAAAAATATTTACGTTTGGGGCAAATTACTCGGGATCGCTTTCGCAGGGAAAAGTGGAAATAAAAATGCCTCTATTGCATCACTTTATCTAAATCCTCTACAGTTAAGAATTGCAGATGTGATAGCTATTGGACCAAAGGATAAGCCCAAAAATTGTTATCCAGAAATTGCAGTAATAGATAAACAAACGATAATTATCAAACCACACTTAATCGAAATTAAAAATTAATCAATAATTTGCAATAAATTAATTCAAACTTTATAAATTTAAGAATTACTTAACCTTTAAAATATTTAACTTTCTGCAAGTGGCTTTATTATTTGAAAAACCTTAAAATCGTGGGGAAAAATACTCGCACAATATTAATTTGTTCAGGCAAAGGAGGAGTTGGCAAAACAACTTTAACTGCAAACCTAGGCATAGCTCTTGCTAATAGCGGAGCATCAACTGCTGTATTAGATGCTGATTTTGGCTTAAGAAATTTAGATCTTCTTCTAGGATTAGAAAATCGCATCATATATACGGCTCAAGATGTTCTAGACAAGAATTGCCGTCTTGACCAAGCATTGGTTAGACATAAAAAGGAACCAAATCTTGCTCTACTACCTGCTGGAGATCCAAGGATGTTGGATTGGATGAAGCCCGAAGATATGAAAAAAATTAGTGAGCTGCTTAGTGAGAAATTTGATTTTGTCTTAGTAGATTGCCCTGCTGGTGTAGAAGATGGCTTTAAAAATGCTCTTGCAGCCTGTAAAGAAGCTATTGTGGTTACTAACCCAGAATTATCCGCAGTGCGCGATGCGGATAGAGTAATAGGGATTCTTAATACTTCAGATATTGAGCCAATCCAACTCGTAATCAATAGGGTTCGCCCCAACATGATGGCTAGTCAAGAAATGTTATCTATCGAGGATGTTCAAGGGATCCTTTCTTTGCCTTTGTTAGGTATTGTTTTAGAAGATGAACAGGTAATAATAAGTACAAATAGAGGAGAGCCACTGACACTTTCAGATGGTAGATCTCCTGCAAAAAAATGTTATTTGAATGTTTCTCAAAGGCTTACAAATAAAGATGTACCAATTATTGATCCCAAAAAAGAAGGCAAAAGCCTTAAAGATAAATTCATGAGATTAATGCAAACAAAGGTTTTTTAAAATGATGACTCTCAGAGATCTTATAAATAAATTACTAGGCAGAGAAACGTCTAGTGCAAATACAGCTCGAGAAAGGTTACAACTTGTACTCGCTCATGACAGAGTTGATATGAGTTCCTTAACAACTGATCTTTTAGATAAGATGAGGAAAGAGATCCTTGATGTTGTTGCTAAATATGTTGAAATTGATTTTGATGAGGTAGCAGTAAGTTTAGAGACTGAGGATAGAATGACTGCATTAGTTGCGAATTTACCAATCAAACGAACTATTTCAGGAGAAATAAAATTTAAAAAAACTGAAAAAACTGAAAAAACTGATAAATCTAATAAAGATATCAAAAAGTAATAAATTTAAAAAAAGCTAAAAAAATACTTATAATTGAACCTCCCTAATTGTAAGATAAAGTGATTGCCGGCTTAGCTCAGCGGTAGAGCAGCGCTTTTGTAAAGCGAAGGTCATCAGTTCAAATCTGTTAGCCGGCATTTTGATTTATTTAATTCTTAATTCTGTTTATTATTCTTTGCTGAAAATAAAAAGACTAAAACTATCAGTGCAATGATGGGAAACAACCTTATTTCGAGGAAATACCCTAAAAAAGATGCAAGGGGTTCAAATACCCAGTAAGTAAAAAATTGAATTAATAAAACAAAAAATAATAATATAAACATTAATACAATTCTCTAACTAATACTTCTCCTTCTCTAATTAGTCTCCAATCTCCACTTTTCTTCCAAAATATAATAGTACTAGCTTTTCCACTTCTTTTCCCCCAGGGGATAGGCCCCAAAATTTTTAAAGAAGGGAAGTCTAGAGCAATACCTTCAACTGTACTTGATCCTTTTAAACCTGAGATATTTGCACTTGAAGTTAGCAATGGGCCAGTTTCTTTCATAAGAGATTGAGCCCTAAATGAACTTGGAATCCTCAACCCAAGAGTACGATCATTGCTCGTTAGGATTTCACTCTGCTTTTCTGAAGCAGGGATAACCATTGTCAAAGCTCCAGGCCAATATTTTGAAGCTATATTTTCGTAATCTTCTTTAGCTGATTCGTGAACATAATCAATTAATTGTTTATGTTCTGATCCCATAAGAATTAAGGGTTTATCTCTATCTCTTTTTTTAAACTTATAAATAACATTTGAAAATTTTGGCAAGCATCCAATCGCAGGCAACGTGTCAGTTGGGAAGATTATAGGTAAACCACTTTTAAGAGTCTTTAAAGCGGATTTGCAGTCTACTAAATTCATTTACATTATGAACCTGTAATAATTTATTTATATCTTCCAATGGTAAACCTACCAATACCTGAAAGGTCTTTCACAATTTCTATTGATGTAAATTTATTTTTAATAAGAATTTTTTTTACTTTTTCGCCTTGATCAAAATGATTCTCTAAAATTATCCAGCCCTTCTCTTTTAAAAATAATGGTGCTTTTTGAATTATTTCTCTTATGTGTTCTAAACCATCTTCGCCTCCTAATAATGCAACTTTAGGTTCGAAATTTTTGACTTCTTTGGGTAATTTTTCATAAGTATCTTTTGGAATATATGGCGGGTTTGAAATGACAAGATCTAATTTTCCTTTAAAATTTTCAAGAGCTGACCACCAATTTCCATAAACAAATTTCAAATTCGATTGTTTGGAAGAATTTATAAAATTTTCAGTTGCTATTTCTAATGCGTCTTGATCTATATCAGTCGCTAGTCCGTCGCTAAATGGATAAGCCAATGCTAAAGCAGTACTAATAGCGCCTGATCCAGTTCCTAATTCAGCAAAAAATAATTTTTCTGACTTATTTTTAAAAATATTAAAGACGATGTCAACTATTAGCTCTGTTTCAGGCCTTGGTATAAGTACTTTATTTGTAACTTTTAATTTTAAGTCTCTCCAATAAGTTATTCCACAAAGGTATTGAATTGGGCAAGATTTTAGTAAATGATCTTCCCAAACAGATTCTAAAAATTCTAAATTTTTTTCTAAATGTAAGTTTCCCTCAGGATTTAAAATTTTCAAGTTTAAATCACTAGTTGAAATCCCGCCTAAACAATCAAGTAAAACTTCAAAAGATTGTTGATCGCCACCTTTTGAAAGTTGCTTTTTTTTCCAAAATAAAAACTTCTCTACAGAAATGCAAAGCATTTATTAAAGCATCAGCGTTTTGGTCCAAGCCTACCTTTACTAGAGTCGGAGTAGAAGCTTGATTTTTCTCCATCTTGAGTAGAAATAAATAAACCAATTAGGAAAATTGTTGGCACCCCTACGAATAAAAGACTAGCTACGAATCCAAAGTTAGTTGTTTCCATTTAGTTAACAGTTCTATATTTAGGTATTATGACTATAGGCATATAAATAGAAATAAAGTGGAAAAATAAACAAATTTTATAAACTGATTAACAGTCTTAAACAATTTAGCGTGGTAATTTTTTATTTTCACTAATTTTTTTTAGTTCTTCCAAATTTGAGGGAGGAGATTGTGGTTTTGTTAAAATAACTGCAGAGGACTTTATCAATGTTTGGCATGCGAGTCGCCAGTTTTCTGGTCTATTTTTAAGTTTTTCTTCTTCAACAGATGTAAGAGGGCTCAAAGAATTTTTGTTTCCACCTTCAACTGAAATAAAGCAAGTACTGCATTGTCCAGCACCTCCACAATTTCCCAAAATACCTTTAAGTCCGTAAAGCTGTAAATTCTCTTTCATTACGAGTTCTCTTAAATTTTCACCAGGATTACATTGGACTTCTAAATCCTCACGGATAAATCTGATAGTTGCCATTTTTTTTGTTATTTTTCTTATTTTGGCGTTTTACTTTGAGAATTGTGACCAAAATATTAACAGTTTTTAGCTAAAAATTTCTTGTAAACAGACTTCTACCAATGGATTTGCCCAATTTTTGCAAGAAAATAAATTTATTTACAAAAATCCCTCAAAGACTAAAAAACCCTTACTATCGTGATGTTTAGCTGTTTATGCAGCATAGTTACTAGAAATTAACCGATGGGATTGCCTTGGTATCGAGTTCACACAGTAGTTATTAATGACCCAGGTCGACTACTTGCTGTGCATCTTATGCATACTGCATTATTAGCCGGCTGGGCCGGTTCAATGGCTCTTTATGAATTAGCCATTTTTGATCCTTCTGATGCTGTTCTGAATCCAATGTGGAGACAGGGGATGTACGTTATGCCTTTCATGGCAAGACTAGGTATCACAAGTAGTTGGAATGGATGGGATATTACTGGTGCTACTGGTGTTGATCCTGGATTCTGGAGTTTTGAAGGGGTTGCGGCAGCACACATAGTATTTAGTGGCCTATTGATGTTGGCATCTATTTGGCACTGGACATACTGGGACCTAGATTTATGGGAAGATTCAAGAACTGGTGAACCTGCTCTTGATTTACCAAGAATTTTCGGAATCCACCTTCTTTTAGCAGGACTTACATGTTTTGGTTTTGGAGCTTTTCATTGCGCAAACGTTGGGATTTGGGTTTCTGATCCCTATGGTTTAAGTGGTCATGTAGAACCTGTAGCACCTTCCTGGGGAGTAGAGGGATTTAATCCTTTTAATCCGGGAGGTATTGTAGCTAATCATATTGCAGCTGGACTCATGGGTATTATTGGAGGTATTTTTCACATCACCAATAGGCCTGGGGAAAGACTTTACAGAGCATTAAAACTTGGAAGCCTTGAAGGAGTTCTAGCTAGTGCATTAGCTGCTGTCCTATTTGTTTCTTTCGTTGTTTCAGGAACAATGTGGTATGGTTCAGCGACTACCCCAATAGAGCTTTTTGGTCCTACTAGATATCAATGGGATTCAGGCTATTTTAAAACCGAAATTAATAGAAGGGTACAAGCTGCCATTGACGATGGAGCCACTAAATCAGAAGCTTATGCATCGATTCCAGAGAAATTAGCCTTCTATGATTATGTAGGTAATAGTCCTGCTAAAGGGGGACTATTCAGAGTTGGAGCTCTTGTAAATGGTGATGGTTTACCAACTGGTTGGCAAGGTCACATTGCTTTCCAAGATAAGGAAGGTAACGAATTAGAAGTTAGAAGAATTCCTAATTTCTTTGAAAACTTCCCTGTCATTCTTGAAGACAAAGAAGGCAATGTAAGGGCAGATATTCCATTTAGAAGAGCTGAAGCAAAGTACTCATTTGAACAAACTGGCATTACTGCAACTATCTATGGAGGTGACCTTGATGGTCAAACATTTACAGATCCTGCAGTAGTGAAAAGATTAGCTAGAAAAGCTCAACTTGGAGAAGCATTCAAGTTTGACAGAGAGACATATAAATCTGACGGTGTATTCCGAAGTTCTCCAAGAGCATGGTTTACATATGCACATTTATGTTTCGGATTACTATTCTTGTTTGGGCACTGGTGGCACGCTTCAAGAACTCTTTACAGAAATTCCTTTGCTGGTATTGATGCTGAGATTGGCGACCAAGTTGAATTTGGTTTATTCAAGAAGCTTGGAGACGAAACCACAAGAAGAATCCCTGGCAGGGTTTAAACTAAACTTTATTATTTAATCTTATGGAAGCTTTCGCTTACGTTCTTATTCTAACTCTCGCAGTTGTAACCTTGTTCTTTGCTGTCGCCTTTAGAGACCCACCTAAATTTGATAGAAAATGAACCAAGAAAAAAACCTCTTTAACAAGAGGTTTTTTTTACTTTTCATAATTAAGATATTACCCTACTATTAGGGTTGAAGCGCATTTTTTTACCACATGCAGTGTCCAACCTGTCAAAATACAGATAGCAGAGTTTTGGAATCAAGATCTGCTGATAGTGGTAAAAGTGTTCGAAGAAGAAGAGAGTGCTTAAATTGCAGCTTTAGATTTACAACGTATGAAAGAGTGGAAACAATGCCAGTTTCAGTTATAAAGAAAGACGGTGGTAGAGAATTATTTGATAAACAAAAATTATTTACTGGAATATCAAGGGCATGCGAAAAGACAAACTTCAGTAGTGAAGCAATTATTAATTTCGTAGATGGAATTGAATCACAAATCGTTCAAGACTCTAATAAAGATATTAAATCTTCACAAATCGGAGAATTAATACTTAAAAATCTTAGAAAAGAAAACGAAGTCGCTTATATAAGGTACGCCTCTGTTTACAGAAAATTTAATGGTGTAAAAGATTTTATTTCAACTCTTGAATCTCTAAAGGGAAATTCAAAAAACCAATTAGCATCAATTTCATAAAATTCAGCATCTTAAAGTGTAGAATACATATCACAAATGTTTTTGCTATTGGTTTGCAGGCTAGTAGCATTCCTTTCTAACTACCTTAGGTAGTCTGCGATACAACAAATGAACGAAAATTCTTCCCAAACCATTAACGAACTTTCTGAGGATCAAGAAATTAAAAATTCGTCTGAGTTAGATAATAATTCAGTATCTCAAAATGAGGAAGATTTATCATTTGAGAAGAGCGATATTCCTTCAGCAGATTTTTCCTCTAGCAGAACAAATACGGATTTTGACAACGCAGGATTCACACAAGAAGAATTCGCATCACTTTTGGGTAAGTATGACTATAATTTTAAGCCTGGCGATCTAGTTAAAGGTACCGTTTTCGCTCTAGAGCCCAAAGGGGCCATGATAGATATAGGTGCAAAAACAGCTGCTTTTATGCCAGTTCAGGAAGTTTCAATAAATAGAGTTGAAGGACTTAATGATGTTTTACAACCTTCAGAAAGTAGAGAATTTTTCATAATGAGTGAGGAAAATGAAGATGGCCAATTAGCCCTCTCCATTAGAAGAATTGAATATCAGAGAGCATGGGAAAGAGTCAGACAACTTCAAAAAGAAGATGCAACTATATATTCCGAAGTTTTTGCAACAAATAGAGGCGGAGCTCTTGTTAGGGTAGAAGGCTTGAGAGGTTTTATCCCGGGCTCTCATATAAGTGCTCGAAAAATTAAAGATGACTTAGAAGGTGAATATTTACCTTTAAAATTTCTTGAAGTTGATGAAGAGAGAAATAGATTAGTACTAAGTCATAGAAGAGCTTTGGTTGAGAAAAAAATGAACCGACTTGAGGTAGGTGAAGTTGTTGTTGGCTCTGTAAAAGGTATTAAACCTTATGGAGCCTTTATTGATATTGGTGGAGTAAGTGGTCTATTGCACATTTCTGAGATTAGTCATGAACATATTGAGACTCCTCATAATGTTTTAAATGTGAGTGACCAAATGAAAGTTATGATAATTGACCTTGATTCAGAAAGAGGACGAATTTCATTATCTACTAAAGCACTTGAACCTGAACCAGGCGATATGCTAACTGACCCTCAAAAAGTTTTTAGTAAAGCTGAAGAAATGGCTGCGAAATATAAACAAATGTTATTTGAACAAACTGACGAAAACGAAGAGATCACAACAGCTTCAGCTGAAACAGTATAACTTCACTAATTTATTTTGTTCACGAAATATAGGAACTTAAGCCTCTTAACCCCTACACAGGTATTTTTAATTTACAATATTTGATTTGAAACGATAATTTAACTTAGGATAATGCCTAATTCTAAACTTATTTGTTAATGAGTGATTTCATTTTCACTTCAGAATCAGTAACTGAAGGTCATCCTGATAAAATATGTGATCAAATTAGTGACGCTGTTTTAGATGCCTTATTGACAGAAGATCCAGAAAGCAGAGTGGCATGCGAAACTGTTGTTAATACGGGTCTTTGCTTACTGACTGGAGAAATAACTTCAAAAGCAAAAGTCGATTATATAAAACTTGTTAGAAATGTAATTAAAGAAATTGGATATGAAGGGGGTAGAGCAGGAGGTTTTGACGCGAATAGTTGTGCAGTTTTAGTAGCACTTGATGAGCAATCACCAGATATTTCTCAAGGTGTAAACGAAGCAGAAGATGTTGATGATGATTTTGAAGATAATACCGGAGCTGGTGACCAAGGCATAATGTTCGGCTATGCATGCGATGAGACGCCTGAATTAATGCCCTTGCCGATTAGCTTGGCTCATAGATTAGCCATTCAACTTGCTAAGGTAAGGCATGAAAACGTTCTTAATTATCTACTCCCTGATGGTAAAACTCAAGTAAGCATTGATTACGAAAAAGGTTTACCAGTCTCTATTAATACAATCTTAATTTCAACTCAACATAATCCTGAGATAGATGGGATAACAAATGATGAAGAAATTCGTCAAAGAATAAAAGAGGATTTATGGAAGCATGTTGTAATTCCTGCTACTGAAGATTTAGAAATCAAACCAAACATTATTAATACGAGATTTCTAGTAAACCCCACGGGAAAATTTGTGGTAGGCGGGCCCCAAGGTGATGCGGGGCTCACTGGCAGAAAAATTATTGTCGATACTTATGGTGGATATGCAAGACACGGAGGAGGGGCATTCTCCGGTAAAGATCCTACAAAAGTAGATAGATCAGCCGCTTATGCCGCACGTTATGTAGCCAAAAGCATAGTTAAGGCGAAATTGGCAAAAAAAGCAGAAGTACAATTAAGTTACGCAATTGGAGTAGCAAAACCAATTTCCATTCTCGTTGAAACTTTTGATACAGGTGTTATTTCGCAAGCTAATTTGACTGAGCTAATTAAAAAGCACTTTGATTTAAGACCCGCAGCAATAATAAAAGAATTTAACTTAAGAAATCTACCCAAAAAAATGGGAGGCAAATTTTTTAGAAAGACTGCATCCTATGGACATTTTGGCAGAAGAGATCTTGTACTCCCTTGGGAAAATGTAGAAGAAAAAGCAGCCCAATTAGCAGAGGCTTCCAAAATCTTTTTATAAATTATTTTTCTATGCCTGATAATTTTTATGGAGGGTTAGATTTTGGAACCAGTGGTGCAAGAGTATCAATAATTAATCTTCAAAAAAAATTAGTATATTCAAATTCAGTACCTTATTTATTCAGCTTTAAAAATCCAAATTCTTGGATAAATTCTTGTGAAAATCTTTTAGTTAGTTTACCCATTGAGATAAAAAATAACCTTAATAAATTGGCTATCTCCGGCACCTCAGGAACTTTAACACCATTCAATTTACAAGGAGAGCCGATAGGAGAAGCAATACCTTATTACCAAGCATGTAATGAAAATAAGATCCTTCTTGAATCCTTAGCTTCTGGGAAAGATCATCTGCAAACTCCATACAGTAGTCTTGCTAAAGCATTAAAACTGATAGATAAATATGGGACAAATATACTTTTACGACACCAATCTGATTGGATAACTGGTTGGTTTTTAAAAGATTGGACTCATGGAGAAGAAGGCAATAATCTCAAACTTGGTTGGGATCTAGAAAATGAATCTTGGCCAAAAAGTTATCTCAATACTTCATGGCAAAAATGCCTACCTCAAATAGTAAAAAGTGGGGAAATTATTGGACAAGTGAATTTTGATTTAGCAGAGAGATTTAACTTGAATAAGAAATTAATATTAATCTCAGGCACCACTGACTCTAATGCAAGTGTAATAGCTGCAGGTTTAAGTAAAGAAAATGGTCTCACAGTTTTAGGAACCACTATTGTAGTTAAGAAAATTATTGATGAACCCATAAAAAAACAAGGAATTACAAACCATAGAGTAAACGGCCATTGGATATGTGGAGGAGCATCAAACGCAGGATGCGGTATCTTGTCTCAGTTATTCTCTGATTTGGAAATAAAGGAGCTCAGTCGACAAATAAATCCATCGAAAAACACTTCTTTAAATCTTTTACCTTTGAATAGTAAAGGAGAGAGATTCCCTGTTAATAATTCTAATTTAGAGCCAATACTTGGACCAAGGCCAGTAAGCGATTCACTTTATTTACATTCATTATTCGAGGGGCTAGCCAAGATCGAATTGAAAGGATGGGAAAAACTAGGCGAACTAACAGGTTCACTTCCAAAAAAAATTATTACTATTGGTGGAGGTTCCAAAAACCCTCAGTGGAGAAAAATAAGAGAAAAAATTATTAATATACCAATAGTTTCATGTAAAAAAACTACTTCATTTGGTACTGCCTTATTAGCGATTAACTCAAAATAAAAATTTTTTTTGGATATTTGATGAAGATATAAAATTTTTAATTAAAAGGGGTTTCACAAACTACACATCTTAATTTAAAGTATATAGGTTAGAGCCGGGATAGCTCAGTTGGTAGAGCAGGCGACTGAAAATCGCCGTGTCCCCAGTTCAAATCTGGGTCCTGGCACCTTTAAAACCTCTTCTATGAAGGGGTTTTATATTTTCTAAAAATTAGAAGCTTAATTTTTATTCTATTTCTAGACTTTAAAATTTGTTAGTTTTCTACTCTGCAGACTTGACCAATAACACCCATAATCAATTCATCTCCATTTGGATCTTGCCAATCAGCTAAATCATTAAAATTACTATTTACTTCATCTATAGAGACATCAACGTCTCTAAATGTTTTTTCAAAACAATTTATATCCATTGTATAGAGAATATCCTTAGCAATTTCACTTTTTGTTTTGGGAATATATTTACTAAATACTCTCACAGAACCATCCTCGTTCCTTTTAATACTTTGTCTATCCCATAACTGTTCTCCATATTCACTTTTAGGGACTCCAACCCATTCATGAGACAAAGCATTTGCTTGATTTATAAAAAGACAAATTGGCAGGATTATCGAAAGGACTAAACCAATGCTATTTCTAATAAATATTGAACTTACTTTATTCTTAAAATCGTCCATGAATACTTCTGCGATACAAAAATCTTTTATCTAGAGTGAATAAAGGATAAAAAATTGTAAAAATTTTTATTGATTAGTATTTCTATTATAGATACAATCAAATATTAAATTTAAAACTTACTTCCAATAAGTTAATTAGAAAAATAATGAATAAATTACAAAAATTTCTCTCAGTAGTTTTTTTTATAGCAATATTCGTTGTATTGATTTACTTAATCCAAAACTATGGGATTGAACCACTTAGAAACAAAATAGAAAGTATGGGAATTTGGGCTCCTTTTGGAATATTCATACTTAGAGGAGTAAGTATTATTTTGCCCGCTCTTCCAAGTTCAGCTTATTCTCTACTAGCCGGTTCATTATTAGGATTTCAAAAAGGTTACATGACAATAATCTTTTCTGATATCGTTTTTTGCCAAGCTGCCTTCTTTATTGCAAGAAATTATGGTCGGGTTCCTGTACGTAATTTAGTAGGACCGAAAGCAATGAAAAAGATTGAAAGTTTTAATCAGAACCAACTAGAAGAAAATTTCTTTCTTATGACTGGTTTACTAATGACTGGTCTTTTTGATTTTCTAAGCTATGCAATTGGTATTGGAGGAACACGCTGGAAAATATTCACTCCGGCATTATTAATAAGTCTTCTAATTAGTGATTCCATATTAGTAGCTGTAGGAGCTGGTGTTAGTCAGGGAGCAGGATTATTTCTAGGAATTGCTCTATTGGGAATGTTTGCTTTAGCGACTATTTCAGGCTTAGCAAAAAATAAAATACCTAAATAAAGAACATTTAAAAATTTAATAATCAAAGAGAGATATGACATTTTTGCAAACAACAACTTTATAAATAAGAATTCATGCAAGAATAGGAGTCGATTAATTTTTTAAAGTTATTAGATGACTCCATTTAGACCAACTTCATATAATCGCCCTGGAGAACAAATATCAACCACCCCTTCTGGATTAAAAGTAACTTCTGCAAAGAGATTAATGGTGGACTCAATGGTGAGAATGATTCAAAAAGCAGAAAATCATTCTGCAGAAGATAAACTTGACGAAGAATCTAACAACAATTAACCAAATTATCGATAAAAGTATAGGAGAGTGGAAATCCATAAGAAGCACTCATACTTTAGCTTTTCAGGAATTTGAAAACTCAACTAGTAAAATATATATAAAATATATCAACTCAAAGAATAAAAAAGTCGTTGAAATTTTTAAAAATTATAAATTAAGTTTAAACCGAGAGATCATAGCCATTTCTATAAAATGGCAAGCTATTAGTGATTGGGAAGATGAAGCAATGAGTGCGGAAGATGAAACAATTTTGATATTTTTACCCAAGGATGAATATTCAGGAATTATTTTACGAAATAAAGGTTATACAGAATCTTTTATTTCATCATCCAATTATTTCGTTGATGAACAAAATAATTTACACATTAAAACTTTTTACAAATCCACAGTTTCTGAAGAAAGAATTTCCTTTTTATCCACTCACATAAGATCTAGATTTTCTACTATTAGAAATCTGGAAAATAACTCAGTAATACAGACGTCACATACTTCAGAAATAAGGAATTTAACTAGTTTAAAAGATTAATTATCCTCTCAAATTGAAACTTTGTTTCAGATACTAATTCAGGAAGAAAGCCTTTGTTTCCTTGCATATTATTAACTGTTGAATTTAAATCAGAGATTGTGGCATCTCGCATTAATTCAATAACCCTTCTTGCATTTCTTAAAGGTACCCCAAGAGCAAGATAAGTATTTTTAAGATCCTTTAAACAACTTTTTTCTAAAACTGATTCGTCATTAGAAATTAAAAGATAAGCAACAATCCTAAGAATTATTTCTCCATCTCTTAAACAAACGGACATCTTATTAGTTGTATTTAAAGATATTTTTGAATTAACTGAATCTTGATTTTCACAAATCATTGCTGTTACAGCGTCTGCTGCAATTGCATGTGAATTACTTGTTATAGAAGTTATTGCATCTAATCTTGAGTTTGCATTATTAATATACTCTTTTATATTGCTTAAATAATTTAATTTCTTATCAGCGGACAATAGTTGATTTTCCTTTGAAACTGACATTCCTGAAGTAAAAATTTAAAGATCGCTTTTAAGACTAATACAAAGCTAGTAGAAATAATACAATTTAAAAATTAACGCAACGCTTCTTAATTAATAACTTCATTCCAAAGTGATAGTTGAAAAAATTCAAATAAAAAATTTTTTTCCGCTAATATAAAACTACATTTTTAATAAAGTTTTGGATCAACAAGATTTAAAATTATCAAAAAAACTTATTTCCTCTTACAAAAAGAGATTGGAAAAAGAAATTCTAGACAGAAGTATGAAATTAAAGATGCCTCAAAATAAATTTGAAGAAATAATTAAAAACAATAATGAACTTTTAAATTTAAAAAAAGCATTAGAAGATCTAGAAACGGAATCTGAATCTCATAGTAAAGTCTGATTTTTGAAAAACCCCTCCAAAAGTGCCTGAAACCAACAATTTTCTTTTTAAGTCCCTAAATAACCAACAACTTCAAGCAGTAAAACATGTTTATGGACCACTATTAGTTGTAGCAGGTGCAGGTAGCGGAAAAACTAAGGCTCTTACTCACAGAATTGCAAATCTTATTGAAAATAACTCTATAGATCCCTATAACATTCTTGCAGTAACTTTCACTAACAAAGCTGCTAAAGAAATGAAAGCAAGATTAGAGGTTCTTCTAGCCCAAGAATTAGCTTTTAATCAATTTGGGCAGCCTTGGACAACTCTTAAAGAAATTGATCAAAATCAATTAAGAACAAACGTTCACCAAGAGAGGCTTCAGAACCTTTGGATCGGTACTTTCCATTCTTTATTTTCAAGACTTCTGAGATACGATATTGAAAAATATACTGATCCAGAAGGCCTAAAATGGACAAGGCAATTTTCAATTTACGATGAAACAGATTCTCAAACATTAGTAAAAGAAATTATCAGTCAAGATATGAATCTTGACCCAAAAAGATATGATCCCAAAAAGATTAAAAGATTAATAAGTAATGCTAAAAATCAATGCTTAACTTCTAACGATCTTTTAGAAAAAGCAGATAATAATTTTGATAAAACAGTTGCAGAAGCCTACAAGAGATATAGAATTTCGCTCTCAAAAAATAATTCTTTAGACTTTGATGATCTTCTACTTTTGCCTGTCTTCTTATTGAGGCAAAATGATATGGTCAGAGATTACTGGCACAAAAGATTTCAACATATTTTAGTTGACGAATATCAAGATACAAATAGAACACAATATGAACTTATAAAATTAATTACGGCTGGAAATACTGAACCAAAAAAATTCTTCAATTGGGAGGATCGCTCAATTTTTGTAGTTGGAGATGCTGATCAAAGTATTTATAGTTTCAGAGCAGCTGACTTTAGAATTTTAATTGGTTTTCAAGAAGATTTTAAAACTTCAATCAACGACGATACAAAAACATCTCTAATTAAATTAGAAGAAAATTATAGGTCATCTTCTAATATCCTTGATGCTGCGAACTCACTAATTGAAAACAACTCTGAAAGAATTGACAAAGTTTTAAAGGCTACTAAAGAAAAAGGTGAACTTTTAACTTTACTCAGCTGTGATGATGAAATTTCCGAGGCAGAAGCAATTACCAATAAAATTAAATCACTCAATAACCATAATCAAAACCCAAATTGGAAAAACTTTGCAATTTTATATCGAACTAGAGCTCAGTCAAGAGTATTAGAAGAGTCTCTTGTAAGGTGGCGCATTCCTTATATAATTTTTGGAGGATTACGTTTTTATGATAGAAGAGAAATTAAAGATGCTATAGCATATTTGAAAGTTCTGGTTAATTCTTCAGATAACGTTAGTCTTTTACGAATCATAAATGTTCCTAGAAGAGGGATTGGTAAGACTACTATTCAAAAACTTAATGAACTATCTAATAGGTTAAATATCCCATTATGGGAGGTTCTTAATGATAAGCAAAGTCTTGAAGAAACAATAGGCCGATCATCAAGAGGAATTAATAAATTTACTGAAATTATGAATGATCTACTTTGTTATCTTGAAAATTCAGGACCTGCTCAACTTTTACAACTCATTTTAGAAAAAAGTGGTTATTTAAGTGACTTGCTCTCTAGTGGGACTGAAGAATCTGAAGATAGAAGAAATAACTTACAAGAACTAATTAATGCAGCTACTCAATATGAAGAAGAAACAGAAAGTGGAGATGTAGAGGGATTTCTTTCTACAGCAGCCTTAACAACTGATAATGATACGAAGAAAAATAATCCCAACTCTGTAACTCTCATGACTCTGCATAATAGTAAGGGTTTAGAATTTCAAAATGTTTTTATCACTGGGCTAGAACAAGGTCTCTTCCCTAGCCATAGATCAATAGATACTCCCTCACTTCTTGAAGAGGAAAGAAGATTATGCTATGTAGGTATTACTAGAGCTAAAGAAAGAGTTTTCTTAAGTCATGCTAGAGAAAGAAGATTATGGGGTGGAATGCGTGAAGCAACAATACCTTCAATATTTCTTTCAGAAATACCTGAAGATTTAATGGATGGCGAATTACCACAAACTGGAGGTGCTTCAATTAGAAGAGATTGGCATCTCGATCGTTTAACTAGAGTTGATCGAAACAATCCAAATGAATTTGTTAACAAACCAATAAATGCAGTAAGGAAATTATATTCAGGTCCCAGTAAAGGGAAAAGCTGGATAGTTGGAGATAAGCTAATTCACTCAAAGTTTGGGAAAGGTGAAATCATACATATTTTTGGGAGTGGGGAAAAAATATCTTTAGCAGTAAAATTTGGTGATAAAGGAAGTAAAATTCTAGATCCCAGATTAGCTCCAATACGTTACGTAAGTTAAAACTTATGAACGATATCTCTGATTACATCCAAGGGGAATTAATCAAAACTCCATTTAATCTATATAACCTAATTGCTAAATATATAGAATCTAATAAAAATACTAAAGTAGCTTTTGTTGGCGGTTATTTAAGAGATTTATTAATTAGTAAATTCCACAAAAAATCTTTTTCTAAACCTGTAGATATTGATCTTGTTATTGAAGGATCCTCTATTTCTCTTGCAAAATTTATAAAAAAAAATATTGTAAATGTAGATTTATGTTTAATCAAGGAATTTAATTTATACAACACTGTAGAAATAAATATTAATGACTATAAAATTGATATTGCTTCTGCAAGAAAAGAAATTTATTATGCTCCAGGCTTAAATCCCAAAGTAAATAAAAGTACTATTGAAGAGGATCTTAAGAGGAGAGATTTCAGCATAAATTCAATAGCCTTCGAAGTCTCTACAAGGAAAATCTATGATCTTTATGGAGGAATTTCTGATATAAAAAATAAAAGATTGAACTTACTTCACAGTAATAGTATTTCAGATGATCCAAGTAGATTAATTAGATGTGCAAAATATGCTTCAAGGTTAGATTTCAATATTTCAAATAATTCCCTCAAACAATCTCAAGAAACAGTGAGACAATGGCCATGGAAAAGTTCAAAAACTCATCAGAAAATGATTTTCCCTCCTGCACTAGGCATAAGAATAAGGATGGAACTAGCTGAAATTTGCAAACACGATAATTTAACTAATGTAATTTCGATAATTCATAAATGGGAAATTATCTCAGTCTTAGATGAAAATATTAAAGTCGATAAAAGGTTTTTAAGAGGACTAAATTGGATTAAGAAGTTAAAGGGAAATCATATGCTTTACTTATTAAAAGATTCAGAAGATTTAGAAAAAGCATGTCAAAGATTTTTGGTAAATAATAGTGAGATAAAAATATTAGAAGATTATTTAAATATCAAAAAGGAATTTAATACAAACCAAAAAAATTTCAATCATTTTTCTCCATCAAGTTGGACAAAATTTATTGAGGACAGAAACCTTAATGATGAGACAGTCAAATTATTAATTTGTGATGGAGGACCATACTGGCGTAAATTTTTTAAGTGGTTATTTATTTACAAATTCATAAAGTCAAAAAAAGATGGAGAAACATTAAAAAAAGAAGGATGGGATCCAGGGAAGGAGATGGGAAAGGAAATCAAAAGATTAAGATATTTGGAAATTGACAAATTAAATAGAAATTAATTACATTTTTACAACTTCTCCAACCTTGTACCATTTATCCTTTAGGACATTTTCATATTTACGATTGCAACTAATCAACAAGGGGCCACATGTTTGAGGATCTAATAGTAGTGATATTCTCTCTTTAAAAGTCTCTTGATCTAATGAATTTTCGTTTAAAAAATTAATTATTCTTTTTTGCTTATTGAATTTATAAATTTTGTCAAAAATTTCTTTATTAGATTCAAAGAAAGTACTTTTAACATCTTTTCTTATTAAATCAAATATTCCAGGATAAGCTTTAAATGCAAATAAATCTAATAAAACTTTTAGTGGCTCAAGATTATTGCTCTGCCTATATAAATTAGATGATTCAACCATTTCTTTAAGATGTCCAATAAATCCATATCCAGTAATGTCAGTCGCAGCATTGACTAATGATTCTTTAAATTGATTTTGAAAAAGATAAATTTCATCAATCAAATATTGCTGACTCTTTACTAGATTATTAATTATTTCAGAAGAACTACCTAGCATATTAATGTTTTGCATTTGACCGGCAAAGTAAATCCCAACGCCCAGAGGGCGAGACATCATCAGAATATCTCCAATATTCATTCCAGATTTAAGCCATGGTTTTGCTCCATTTTTTAAAATACCTTGAACTGTTAAAGAAATATCTATTCCTAATGAATAAGGTTTATTTACTAAACTTCTTGCCTCGAAAGTATGGCCTCCAAGTAATTCACCTCCATGATTCTCAACTGTTGATTTAATACCTTGAAGTGATTGAGAAAATAGGTAACTCTGAAATTCCCTTTCAACTTTTGGTAATGAAATTAAAGCCTGCGCGGATGAAAGTTTTGCTCCGCATGCCCACAAATCTGAGCAAGCATGCAAAGTAGTAATTTTTGCATTAAGCCAAGGATCACTTACCAAAGCAGGAAATCCATCTACACTTTGCAAGATAATATCTTGATCATTTTGATATATTTCAACTGAATCTTCAGGTGATGAGGCAAAAGAATTTAAATTAGAATTTATTAATGATTTATTCAAAACAGACTGAGGAATTTTAGCTGCACATCCTCTGCAATCATTCAATGAAATATTTTTTTCACTTCTTTTCATAATTGGCCTTTTTGATCTGAACTTTTTAATAAAGTTGAGATCAATTTTATGTTTTAGAATCCAAAAAATAAAAGAGGGGCCGAAAACAAAATTGCGATAAATAGCAAAAGCCTTTGGATGATGGCTTGGAAATATATTTACTATTTGCAATCCGATCTTTTGAGGAAACCACTTTTTTAATGATCTCCCTTCTATATCTTTTTTTAGATTCTGGACTAATGTATTTACTACTTTTACTGCAAAAACTCCAGATGCTGGTCTTTTTGCTGCACCTATAACTGCGCAATCACCCACAGCAAAGATTCCAGAGAAACTTTTTATCTGCAAATTCTGATTTGTGATTATTCTGCCATGAGTATCCAAATCTAATAATTTTTTTTGTGCCCATAAAGGAGATGTATTTCCAGTACATAAAAGAATCTTGCCATAATCAAAATTAAGTTTTTCAACTAAATCGATATTGGAATTCCGTAAACTTTTTAGAATTGCATTGTTAATTTTTCTTGAATCACATAGTAGTTTTAAAGGTCTATCTCTCCATCTTTTTCTCAAAGCATATGATACTTCAATTGCAGCAAGGCCACTCCCAACAATTACAAATGGAAGTTCATTAACTGAATCAAAAATGTCCTCTTTTAGTATTGAGTCATATGCCGTTAAAAAAGGTTTAATTGAAAAAGCATTTCGATTTTTAATTAGTGATTCAAATTCTTTCGGAATTATTGTTTGACTTCCATAATTAAGCACCAACTTCGAATAATTAACTGAAGGTCTATTACTTAAAACAATTTTCTTTAAATTGAAGTCAATATCCTTTACTTCTTCTTCTATAAAAGATACTTTTGCATTTTTTGCTAAGGATTTTATATCAATTAAACTATCCTCTAGAGTGATTGAGTTTGAAATCACCGATGGGAATATAGCCGAATAAACCAAATGAGAATCTCTAGATATAATTGAAATAGGAATTTCTGGCATTAATTTCGGAAACATTAACCATTTCTTCAATAAAGAAACATTTGAATGTCCTGCCCCAATAAGTACCAGATGATTAAAAGTCATTTACATCACTATGAATAAAGAACATTTATTACCAATTGAAAAATCAAGATTAGGAGTGATTGGTGGAAGTGGATTTTATTCAATGGATCAAATAGAGTACCTAAGAGAAATAGAAATCAATACTCCTTATGGTAAACCCTCTGATTCAATAAAATTATATAATCTTGGAAACCTAGAGATAGCATTCATTCCTAGACATGGCAAAACACATAGTTTAAATCCTTCTGAAATCCCTTACAAAGCTAATATTTGGGCTCTAAGATCAATAGGAGTAAGATGGATCATTGCTCCATCAGCAGTTGGTTCATTACAAGAACAGATAAGGCCACTTGATATAGTGATTCCAGATCAATTTATAGATCGGACAAAAAACAGACCTGCAACCTTCTTTAACGAGGGAGCTGTTGCTCACGTAACTATGGGAGATCCCTTCTGCACAAATTTATCACGTATATTAAGTGAAATCGGCGAGAAAAATATCCCTGGAGGTAGACAATTGCATAGAGGAGGCACTTATCTAGCAATGGAAGGGCCCGCTTTCTCAACTAGAGCAGAATCTAATTTATATAGGAGTTGGGGATGTTCAATAATTGGAATGACGAACCACACAGAAGCAAGATTAGCTAAAGAAGCTGAAATAGCTTACTCCTCTTTATCTATGGTTACTGATTATGATTGCTGGCATCAAACTCATCAAGAAGTTTCTGTAGAGATGGTTTTAGATAATCTTAGATCAAATACTGAAGTGGCTAATAAAATAATATTAGAAATAGCAAAATTAATTGAAAAAGAAAGGCCAAAAAGTAAGTCTCATTTTTCATTAAAAGATGGATTGATAACCCAAAAAGAAAATATCCCAAGCTCTACTAAAGAGAAACTAAGGATATTTACTGATTCTTATTAGGCTTTTTGGGTATCAGTGATTATCAGGTCAATGTAAGGAATTGCTAGCCTCCACCACCAACGCCTTGGTATGAACCATAAAAGAATATTCCTAAGACGAAGATAACTGCAATCCCACCTGCTGTAGCAACAAGCCATAGAGGAAGAGTTCCTTCAGTCCATCTTCTTTCCCATGCAACTGCTGGTCTACCGTCGGGAAGTCTATCTGGAATTCTTCCATCAGGTCCTTTTAATTTACTCATGATTTTAATTTAATTGAAAAAGTAACTGGAAAATAAAATTCCCAATACAAAGACTGATAATAAGCCTAAATAAAGACTTGTACGATTAAGTTCAACTGGAACTTTGTTAGGATTTTCGTTTACTTGCATGATAGTTAAATTTATCGGGCTACGAATTGCATAGCAGCAATAGAACCTAAAAAGAATACTGATGGGATAGCTAGTGCGTGAACTGCTAACCAACGGACAGTAAATATAGGATAAACGCGGACTTCCGCAGCCTGCATTGGAGCTTGAGAATTAGTCATTGTTATTTTGTTCTTAAATCTAGTTGAGATTTAGCTTCATATCTTTGTGTTACGACAGGTGCTTTAGATTCAGATGATTGGAAATAACTATCTGGACGAGGAGTACCGAAAGCGTCGTAAGCCAAACCTGTGTATACGAATAAGAAGCCTGCTATAAAAATAGCTGGTAATGTTACTGCATGAATAATCCAGTACCTAATACTGGTGATTATTTCAAAGAATGGGCGTTCACCCGTTGAACCTGCGGCCATAATCACAAATGTTTACCATATGATCTTACAGTGTAAAATCATAAGTTCGCGAAGAAATTAACAGCTTGGTTACAGACAGTTGTTAAATTCATCCAAAATTAAGATTTTTTTTATAATTTTCTTAAATTATTTCAGATTTAACCATTCCATTTAAGAATATAACCACGCTCGCCAAGTATGAATCCTTTTTGATTATCTAAAGACTCCTTTTCAAGAAAAACTATTTTTATATAGTTCGTAGGCAAAGCAGAAGCAAGAGGATCTGAATTCCAAGTTTCACCTTGATCTTTACTTACTATTAAAGTGCCATTACCCCCGCCAGCCCATATGTCACCATTTGGATCCCATCCCATATCTAAATAATTGTAACCATTAAGAATAGGGATTATAGGCTTTGACCAACTTTCTAAATTATTAGAATCTTCATTAAATCTAATTTCCGCACCTCTTGAAAGCATCCATAATCTTCCTTCTGGATTGAAACCAATGCTTTGCACTCTTTTACTACTTGCTCTTTGGTGAGCAATCCAAGTATCGCTATCACTATCAAGAGTAGAAAAGAAATTTCCAAGACTACTTACGCTCACATAATCACCTTTAGATGTTCTTCTTAAATCTCTTATACCTCCCTGTTCCGAAGGGTCTGATACTTTTGCCTCCCATGTTTCACCGCTATTGGAAGTTTCATAAATAGCTGCAGAGGTTGTCGCTAATTGAGCAACTCCTTCATCGATAGTAGTAACTAAGAAAGGCTGGCCTGGTAGCTTCCCAAGTGAAAGCCTGGTCCAATTTTTACCTTCATCGAGAGTATGCATGACGAGAGAGGGTTGTCCTATTAACCAACCTTCAGAACCCTTAAAATCAATATCGAGAAGGCGAAAGTTCTCTTCAGCAGAAATATCTAATGATCTTTTTTCCCATGTTTCACCCCCATCAGTAGATTCCATAATCAATCTGTTTGAGCCAACTAAAAACCCATGATCATCATCTATAAAATCAACATCTAAAGCATTAGCCTGGTCTTCAAACTGAATTGTTTTCCAAGGGCTGCTTTCATTCATCTTGACACCTGTAGATGAACAACTGCTTAAAACGAAACAGAGAACTACAGATAAAAGAAGATTAGGAATACTGGTAAAAAAATTTTTCATTTTATTATATTAATGCAAAGAGTATAAAGAAAGGAACATAGCAGCAGCAAACGCCAACCCTCCAAAAATCAATATATTTTTTTGTCCAGGAGGTAAACTATTAAATCCAAATCCATAAACTAAATTCTCTTCAAATCCACTAGGTTTTGTTCTGGATCCAATATCTTTGTAAAAATTTTTACCGGCTCGACAAACAGGGCAAGCAAAAGTGTTTCCATCCAATTCAGAAAAAGGCGTATTTTTAGGTATGTTTAATTTTTTATTTCCTTCAGACGGATCATAAATGTATCCACAACTTCTACATTCAAATCTATTTTGTTCTAAATTAGGGGTAGGTTGTTCTGCATTTACTCTTGTGGGGTTTTCAGAAAGTTTTTCTTTCTCAAAGTCATCAACTATTTTGTTTTCCTCAGAGGCTGGTTGAATGTTTTCACTCACGGTCTATTATTGTTCTTTAAGAACTTTAAAAGATTTTGCTTAATTAAGCGACTTTTTATTCAAAATTAATTTTTTTAAGATGTTTTTATTAACTGGATATGAATATTTTTTAGGTTTCCTTCTCATTGCCGCAGCAGTACCAATATTAGCTCTAGTTACTAATCTCATCGTTGCCCCAAAAGGCAGAACAGGGGAAAGAAAACTTACATATGAATCTGGAATGGAGCCTATAGGAGGAGCATGGATTCAATTTAATATTCGTTATTACATGTTTGCCTTAGTTTTCGTTATATTTGATGTCGAGACAGTATTCCTTTATCCTTGGGCTGTTGCCTTCAATAGATTAGGCTTATTAGCTTTTATTGAGGCTTTAATTTTCATTGCAATACTTGTAATTGCTTTAGCATACGCATGGAGAAAAGGTGCTTTAGAATGGAGTTAAAAAGTTGAACCCACAATTATCACCAAAAGCAATAAGAGAAATCCGAGAAGGAACTTGCAATCCTCTAGGTGCGCCTCAAGTCACTACAGATTTAAGTGAAAATATTATATTGACAAGTTTAGACGATCTTCATAATTGGGCTAGACTAAGCAGTCTATGGCCTCTCTTGTACGGAACAGCATGTTGCTTTATAGAATTTGCTGCATTAATAGGTTCTAGATTTGATTTTGATAGATTTGGATTAGTACCTAGAAGTTCGCCAAGGCAAGCAGATTTGCTAATAGTGGCAGGGACAGTAACTATGAAGATGGCTCCAGCCCTAGTAAGACTTTATGAACAAATGCCTGAACCAAAATATGTAATTGCTATGGGTGCTTGCACAATCACAGGGGGAATGTTTAGCGCAGATTCTACAACTGCTGTAAGAGGCGTGGATAAATTGATACCAGTTGATTTATATCTTCCAGGATGCCCACCAAGACCAGAAGCAATTTTTGATGCTGTAATTAAATTAAGAAAAAAAGTTGGTAATGAATCAATTTTAGAACGCACAAAGACTGAGCAAACTCACAGATACATAACAACTGATCACGAAATGAATCTTGTTTTCTCAGGAAATACAGGTGAATATCTAAACAAAACTTCAGCTAATGTCATTCCTTCCTCAAAAAAAGAAAAAATAACTGAATTACCAGAAAACACCGACAAAGCTGAAATTATAGATACTACAGAAACTTAATGGAAAAAGACGGTTTAGCTAAATCCTCAGATACATCTATAGAAAAAGAAGGTTTTGTAAGCCAATCTCTTACTAAAGATGGAATTGCAAATCAATCTTTGCCTGATGATCACATAGGGATTGAAAACATTTCTGTGGAACCCAACAAATTATATGAAGCAGTATCTGCCTTAAGAAATTACGGTTTCAACTATCTCCAATGTCAAGGAGGATATGATGAGGGACCAGGCAAAAATCTTGTAAGTTTCTACCATTTTATAACTGTTGATGATTTAGAAAGAATCGAAAAAATTAAAGAAGTCAGATTAAAAGTTTTTCTCAAAAGAGATTCTGATTTATCAATCCCTAGTTTGTATAAAATATTCAAAGGAAGCGATTGGCAAGAACGAGAAACATATGACATGTATGGTATAAATTTTATTGATCATCCAAATCCTAAAAGACTCTTAATGCCCGAAGACTGGAGAGGATGGCCATTACGAAAAGATTATATTCAGCCAGATTTCTATGAACTTCAAGATGCTTATTAGTTTAATTTTTTTAATTTACGATATATAAACATTACGGCTCTTGAGAGTCTTCTTGGATCATGTCTAAGAGTTGGAGTTATTCTTTTTGAATACAATGGTGCTTGCAAAACATAATAACCCTCAGATAATAATTTTTCTTTATTACAAAGTACAGGCTCTGCCCCCCTACTTTCGTAATAATCTACTAATGGAGACTTTTCAAATTGAATCTGAGATAAGATTGAATTAAATATTCGAGTATTAATTCCAAAATTTGATAATTGTTTTTCTATTGCTTTGATATGTTGATACACATCAAGTCCATCTGTTTCTCCTGGCTGAGTCATCAAATTACTTATGTAAATTTTGGGAGCATTACTTTGCAATAATGCATCGACTATCTCTGGTACTAAAAGATTAGGCAATAAAGAAGTGTAAAGACTACCTGGACCAAGAACAATTAAATCAGCTTCTTTTATAGATTCAAGAGCACTAGGAAGAGCTGAAGGATTTTCAGGTATGTAACCAATCCTTGAAATTAGTTTTTTTGATTTGCTGATTTTGCTTTCACCAAAAATTTTTTCACCATCCTCTAATTCCGCCCATAACATAACATCAATATTTGTTGCAGGTAAAACTTGACCTTGTACCGCCAGTACCTTACTAGAGGCTTGAACTGCTTTTTCTAAACTACCTGTAATTGTTGTTAAAGCTGACAAGAATAGATTTCCAAAACTATGACCTTCCAGACCACTTCCTTCCGAGAATCTATACTGAAATAATCTAGTTAAAGTAGGTTCTTCGTTTGATAAAGCTGCCAAACAATTTCTAATGTCTCCTGGAGGTTGCACACCTAATTGTTTTCTGAGAATTCCACTACTTCCACCATCGTCAGATACAGTTACGATTGCTGTAATATTACTACTATAATTTTTTAAACCTTTCAATAGAGTAGATAAACCTGTACCTCCCCCAATTGCAACAATATTTGGGCCTCTGTTTAATTTACTTTTAACTCTTAATGCATCAACTAAAAATGTATTTTTTTCTGGAACAAGG
>CACCCI010000005.1:0-53744 GCA_902544495.1 uncultured Prochlorococcus sp. | reverse complement strand
TCAATTAACTTAAAGGTTAATCTCCTCTAATTGTATGAATATATTGTCCGCATCACCAATGCGGAAAAGATAATCACTATTGCGGAGCAGTTACGGATTATTTGGTCGGCACCCTAAATCAGGACTCTCACCAGTGACTCTAATGAATGAGGTTTGCGTCTTTACCTCCAACTTTTCTTTAAAGGTTCTTCTTTCTTTGGGTTTCCTCTCTTCATAAGGCACTCTATTCTTAATGCCTTTCCAATTATCTGTATATGTTTTTTGATATCTTGCTTCCCTCCATCTCTGTAGGGTGCTTTGACTTCCAAACCTTTTAATCACATCATGAAGAGTGGTGGTTCCATGGTTATCACATATATCAACAGGACATTGTAAAACAAAGGTATCTTGCTCATAAGGTTTTTTGCCTTTGTCGGGGTCTGAAACTATAAATCTTGCTTTCTTCTTCTTACAGCAGGGACATTGAACTCCATTGAATACTGGAAATCCTCTAAATCTAATCCCAGAATCCTTACCTCCTAGTTGCTGTAGCATTTCTAGGCAGAATGGATATTCAATTGTTGTGTCTGTGTGAAACTTGTATCCCATAATAATGATTAATTGTTAGCGTTTGTAAACGAGATCTGATATTTGATGTGCAATTTATATAGATAGAGTGGGTTGATATAACACTCTCAATTCCCTTTAAGAACAGATCACCTGAGAGTACCTCTTGAGCAAATACTCTAGAAACATATAAATAAAGGTAATTAAATACATTTAAAAACTAGGAACTGTGTTGTTGTCTTAGAGCGTTATGACTCGACAGGGGTTCTTATAGGTTTTTATTTATAACCAACTAAGGAGTAATTTATGGACACCGTATTAGACAAAACAACTTATAAAGATATTGGATCTACCAAGAGACATATATCCATACCTCAAAGAGAGGTAGAACTTATAGACAAGATGAGTTCTAAATTGATGAACTACTACGGATACACATATTCACAGTTACATAGGTCATTAGTCAGAGATGAATACAAAAGGAGAATGGAACTTCTATGACAATTAAAGTGAATATAGAAAATGGAGTTCTTGAATGGTCATTGAATGATGCCATTAAAAAGATGCCAGAAGGTTTAAGACCAAATCCATTTAATGAAGCTACCGCTAAGACGAAGTTTATTGAACTAGCAATTTACCATTACATTGTTTATCTCGAAAGGAATGAACTCTTTGCAATGGAAGTGAAGGAAATCGAAGATGAAGTTCGACTTCGTGCAGAACCTAGTACGTCCTCCCGTAAGCTGCACGAAACAATACATGAACACCGTTTTAACATCCATAATCAGATCTAATCTATAAAGTGTTACCCAAGGGTGCAATAAATAAAAGGGGTACTCCTGTTTAATTGATTTCAAAAATAATCCCCAGAATAAAATTGGGGTAGAGGTTTTTATCCCTCTACCTCATTTTTTTTAAATAATTAATCCCTCCTGAATAAGGGATTTAGACCACCATTTCATAAACTCTTTTCTCTTTTCTAGAAGTGTTGAACGATCATAATGACCTCTTGTTCCCTTTAGATGTTCCTTTCGACCTAGTTGACGATGAATCACTTCATAATCAAAATCTGATCTTTCAACTCCTGATGTTGTAATAACACTTCTCCATTGATGAGCAGTTTGTTTACCTTTCCAACCTAGTTTTCTGAAATGGTTGTTGATAGTTGCCTCTCCTAAGTGAGGTTTATTTTGCCCACCCAATGAAGGAAAGCAATACTTTTGCCATCCAGTTTCTGCTTTTAGTTTCTTCATCAGTTGATTGATTTCAGGTGTCGAAGGAATAATGTGTTTTTCACAAGATCCACTTTCAAGTTGTTCTCTCGTATTCTTCAATCCTTCACATTCAGGAGGAATGACCCATTGATCTTCTTCAGGGTCATACCAATCCCATTCCAAACACACAATTACTCCTGTTCGGATACACATTAGAAGATGTGCTTTAGTTGCTAAGTCAGTAACTACAGAACCATTACATTCGTTTGCATTAACTGTCTTAAGGAACTCAGGAAGCATCCCCCAGGATTTTGATGTGATTGTATTAGCGAGTGTTTTCGTTGAAACTACTCTCTTGCTACCTGTTTCCCATCGAAATTTTTTGTATAAAGGATTTTGATCTTGTTTGATATATTCTTCTTCCTCTGCATAATCAAAAATCCAACCTAAGAGTTGCCTAACTTTTGTCAGTTGAACAGGTGCATGAGGGAAAACAGTTTTCAACATCTTTTTGCAGTATTGTTTTCCTTTTCTATCTCGCTGCAAATCTACAATTAACATTTCATTCCCGATATATCTCAATACTTGATTTAGTTTGTTCTTTCTATCGTCGAATGTTCTTTCTTTTACTCGATGTATATAAACCTCTTCCATATATTCATTAGCAACTTCTTTGAAGGTCATTCCACTTGCATTTTGTACTTTCCCAAATAACTTTGGATTCATATTGTGGTTTTTGCTCCATACTTTTACTTCATTCCATTTGTGAATAGCATCCTCTACTAATATTTCTTTTCCAAATACTCCAATTTTGATTGATTCTTTTTTACCAGAAGCATTAAATGGAAATCTCATTCTGCCTTCAAAGTATTTTGAAGTCCCCCTTACAACTAAAGAAAGTCCACTTTTAGGTTGAACAGGATATGACTTGTTATCCTTTAACTTTCTAATTTTAGGATTTGAATCTGCGAAGAATATAGAAGTCATTATTTCCAACCTCCTCTTGCTCCTTTTAACCATTGCTCAACTTGATAAACAAGAAATCCAATCCTCTTTTCAGATAGTTTTACTATTGGAGGAAATGTTTTCCCTTGCTCTCTACGAATAGTTGATATTGAAATTCCACACTCTGTACTAGCACCAGAAATGGACAAATGATGACGACCTAAATCGCCTACTACGTTGAAATTATTCATGATAAATTTTTGAAATCTACGAGTAAATAAACGGGTAAATATATTCGTTTTAAAGTTGAGCGTATCTAATAGATGAGGAAATATATTTGAGCAATAAATTGCTCTTGTCGTATCCTGATTTTGCCTTCGTTTATACCTTGTTATTATACCACAATTCTTCAATGATGTCAAGCGATCTGAAGGAATTTGAACTCCAAAAATGACCTCTAAAAAGGGTCTATCTAATAAAATTTTCATGGTCGGGAAATGGTCGGGAAATTTATGAAAATCATCCATTTCCTACATCAGATTCAATCAGTAACTTCCACTTAATATCGATCTAAATTCCGCCCGGGGAGTTTATAAATTCCAAAAAGTTATCCAGAGTCATCTCAAAAAGGTGACTTTTTTTATTCCCTCTCCCTTTTTTTGTTAAATAGTGGTTTGCAGAAGAAATGTAAAAGTATATTTGATATATTATTTAGAACAGTATACAGAACATTAAAAATAATCAAATTCACGTTATGCAAGATGTGTTAGGATTTAAAAAATTGTTTTTTTAGAACAGTAATTAGAACATTTTTAATTCTCTACAAAAATGAAAAAATAAGCTTTTTCATTGATTATCATTTTGAAAACTCAAGATAAATATTTGTTTACATCTTTTGAATTACTACACCTTTTAGGAAATTCTAGTCATCCCACATATCCTTTTTCTCTTGATCCAAATTATTCCTTTCTAGTAATTCTATTCTTTGCTTCTGAGAATCTATTTCTGTTTCAATTACGTTTTTATCGTCAATATATTTTGCTTGTATTTCTAAGATAGTTATTTCAAATTGTTCTCCAAAAAAATCTGACATTTCTCTCCATGCTTCCATTTCCTCTTCTTTGCCAATAGTATCGTTTATCTGATGAGAAATAATTTCTAATACATATTGTTTAAGTTCTTGATGACTCATTGATTCAACTTTTTTTTGGATGTAAAGTTCTTTAAGAATTTCTAATTGTTTTTTTGATAAATCAGAATAGATAGTAGTCTTCTTCTTCATAGATACTTAAATTTTTTTTAATATAGACAAAATTATGAGTTTAAACATTTTGGAGAAATTAAAAATTTTAAACTTAGTTAATTCCTATTTGAAAACTGAAAATCTCCATTTAATTAAATTTTTCTAAACCTCATCATCGCAATCTAAATTAGATATTCTTTCAATTTGAACAATTATTTGCTTCTAAAAACCCTTTGATTATTAAGAAAAAGTGAATAAAATCGAAAGAAATTCTAAAATTTAAATTTTTTTATAATTTACAATTTCTATCTAATCCATTGCTATCACTAAATTATTTGATAAATTTAATTGATAAAATTGTTTACATTAATTCAGCAATCTTTATAAATTCTTGAGAGAATCATAATAATAAAAATTAATTTTAATTTAATAGTTATAAATATGAAAATTTCAATCCTTTTAATTGAAGATGATCGTGATATGCGTGAGTTAGTTGCTAGGCACTTAGAGCATTCTGGTTTCGATGTTCAAAAGGCTGAAGATGGAATTAAAGGACAAGCATTAGCTCTTCAATATTCACCAGATTTAATACTCTTAGATTTAATGCTACCAAGTGTTGATGGATTAACTTTATGTCAACGACTAAGAAGAGATGAAAGAACATCAAATATTCCAATTTTGATGATAACTGCATTAGGCGGCCTCAAAGATAAAGTAACTGGATTTAATTCTGGAGCAGATGATTACATTACTAAACCATTCGATCTAGAAGAATTACATGTGCGCATAAAAGCTTTATTAAGAAGAACCAACAGAGCACAATTAAATTCTAGTAATCAGCAAGAAATATTAAATTATGGTCCTTTAACTCTTGTTCCGGAAAGATTTGAAGCTATTTGGTTTGAATCTCCTGTTAGGCTAACGCATCTTGAATTTGAACTGCTTCATTGTCTATTGCAGAGACATGGTCAAACTGTATCTCCAGCATTAATTCTTAAAGAAGTATGGGGATATGAACCTGATGACGACATTGAGACAATAAGAGTTCATATTAGACACTTACGAACTAAACTTGAACCCGATCCACGTAAACCTATTTATATAAAAACTGTATATGGTGCTGGATACTGTCTTGAGTTACCTATTGGTTCTCAAGTGGAAACTGCTAGGCAAGAGTTTATTCAAGCAAGAAATCCTGACTTGATAAATTCTGCAATAGATTAATCTCATATATCTTCTATTGAAATTTTTAAAAAAGTCATTTCCCATGCCAACCTTGGTTGAATATTTCTTTTAAGGAGGTATTTCAAATTTTCAAGTTTTTTAACTAAACCAATATTTTTTGTTTTTCTCCACCAAATAGTTTGAATTAAATTTATTAAACAAATCTGTTGAAAAATATCTAATTTTTCAGAAATTGATTTAGATATTTCTAATATTTCCAGACTATTTTTTATTGGAAAATCCAGTTTACTTATTTCATCTGAAAAATCATTCCAAATTTCAATATTTTTCAATAATTGATTTGGAGATCCATTTGCAGAGTTTATTAAATCTTCAAATTTTAATTTTGCATTAATATCTAATTTAGAAGTTTCCAAATATTCTTTCAAAACAGACTTAATTTCTTTACCAGAAAAAGATCGAAATCTGACAAGTTGGCATCTTGAGATGATCGTATCTAAGAGAAGGTTTAATTTTGATGTTAGTAAAATAAAAATGCCGTTACTTGGTTCTTCTAAGGTTTTTAAAAGGCAATTTGAGGCAGATTCGTTTAAGAGGTGTGCATCAATAATTAACACAATTTTTTTTTCTGAGTTTATTGATCTTTGACTAAGAAAAGTTTTGATATTACGTATTTGAGCAATTTTAATAATCTCAGATCCACTTTTTATTGTTTTTTCCAGATCGGAACTACCTGAAATTTTAGTTGCCAAAAGAGAATCAGGTTTAATAATTAAAAAATCAGGATGATTATTGTTTGCAATTCTCTCCTCAACATTTTCGCTTGGTGAAGACTGTTTGAAAATATCTGTTATAAATTGAAGAGCAGTTTGCTTTTTCCCTACTCCTTCAGCACCATAAAATATATATCCATTAGCAAATGATTTGTTTTTAATTATGTTGTTAAGAGAGGTATGGACTTCTTTATTCAACAAAAAATTATTTTTTATAACCTCAATCATTTGTTATTAGAAAAATTATTTAGTAAAGTCTCTTTAATTTGATTTGAAATAGTTTTTACGTTTTGTGAAGCAGATATTACTGTCCAATTTTTTTGTTTGGCAATTAGTTTAAAGCCTTTATTTACTTTTTCTAAAAATCTAATTCCTTCTGATTCTATTCTATCTGGAATTTCATTTTTTCTTCGGAATATGCTCTCTTCTGGAGAAATTTCTAAGAAGAAAGTGATATCAGGAGATTCTCCTTGACAAACAATTGATTCAATATTTTTAATTATTTCTAAATTTATATTTCTTCCATAACCTTGATAAGCTAGGGTGGAATCGGAAAATCTATCACTTATTACCCAGTCATTGTTTTTTAAAGCAGGTGAAATAATTTTGGAAACGTGTTCTGCTCTATCTGCCGAATAAAGCAATAATTCCGCAAGAGATGAAGGCTTGTTATTTGCATTATTATCAAGAATCAATCCTCTAAGTTTTTGTCCTAAAAGACTGCCTCCAGGCTCTCTAGTTGTGATTAATTTAGACCCTTTCTTTATTAGACCGCTATTAGGGAGCCATTTTGATAGTTCATCTATTTGAGTGGTTTTACCACATCCATCAATACCCTCAATAACGATAAATTTTCCTTTCATTTAATCCAAAGATAAAGCATTCAGTACAACTGTAATAGAACTAATAGCCATCAATAATGCTGCTATTGAGGGAGTAAGAAGAATACCGTATTTAGGGAATAAAATGCCGGCGGCTAAAGGTATGGCTAGTAAGTTGTAACCAAAGGCCCATGTTAGATTTTGCTTTATTTTTCTGATAGTTTTTTTGGCAAGATTTAAGGCGTAGGGTAATCCATTTAGTTGATCCCCCATTAATACCACATCTGCATTTGCCTTAGCTATTTGAGTCCCTGATCCCACCGCAACTCCTAAGTCAGAAGATGCTAAGGCTGGGACATCATTGATACCATCACCAATCATTGCTACTTTATTATTAATTTTTAAATTTTCTATAGTTTTTAGCTTCATTTCAGGACGTAGATCCCATTTTACTTCTGTTTCTTTACAACCAATTTTTTTTGCTAAGGCTAAAACTGTTTGTTTTCTATCTCCACTTAAAATATTAATTTTAAATTTGTTTTCTCTTAATTTTTGAACTGTTTTAATTGAATCATCTCTGAGTAAATCTCCTAGGAAGATAAAGCCTAGAAACTTATCTTTGATACTTACTCCAATGATAGTATTTGTTTTTGTTTCTTCATTTTCAATCACTTTTTTTGCATCATTATCAATAATTATTCCTTTGCTTAGTAGCCATTCAATATTTCCAATATTAATAAGTCCATCAATCGACTCAAGTTCACCAGTAATACCTCGCCCTGAATGAGTAAAAATTTTTTTTATTGGAAATAAACTTAAATTTTGCTTTTTTGCCTCTTGAATTAAGGCATCTGCGATTGGATGTCTGCTTTCCTTTTCTAAACTGGCAGCTATTTTTAATAAAAATGAATGATCATCATTAGTTTTGTAATTAACAATGAAAGGCTTACCTTTTGTTAAGGTACCTGTCTTGTCAAAAATAATGTGATTAATTTTTGAAGCTATCTCTATTTTATCCCCGCCTTTAAATAAAACCCCTTTTTTTGCTGCTTTACCTGATGCGACAGTGATTACAGTTGGGGTGGCTAAACCTAATGCACAAGGACAAGCTATCACTAAAACAGCAATTGATAATTGAATTGCTAAACTCAGGAAATTCTCAGCATTACTACCAAGCGAACTATGAAGTGTGTGGCTTGAGTGAGTGATTAATGCATGATTTTGGTTTAATAAATCAGGCCATATGTTTTTTGCCCCCTTCCACCAAAAGAAGAAGGTTATAGTTGCAAAAATAAGTACAAAGTAAGTAAATTTACCTGCAATTTCATCAGCAATGCTTTGAATGCGCGGTTTTCTGGCGTTTACAGACTCAATAAGATTTACTAATTTTGCAAGAGAAGAATCAACTCCGACCTTTTGTACTTTAAGTCTAAGAGTTGAATTAAGATTTAAAGACCCACTAGATAGATTTTCTCCTTCTTTTACTTCAATAGGTTTGGATTCTCCCGTAATATGTGAAACATCAACATATGAATTACCTCGGGTAACAATGCAGTCAGCAGGTATTCTGTCTCCTGCTAAAACTTGAATCTCCTGATCAGGTCTTAAAGTGTTTACTCTTATTGACTTTATTTGATTGTCTTCTGTGTAGATATTTGCCATTTCTGGTTGAAGATCTAATAATTCTCCAATGGATGAACCAGTTTGATATCTTGCTCTTTCTTCTAAGTAACGCCCAATTAGTATGAAGCCTAACAGCATAACTGGTTCATTAAAAAAACAAGGAAAACCAGTGGCAGGAAATATTAAAGATAGAAGACTTGTTGTATATGCGCTAATTACTCCAAGAGCAACTAAAGAATCCATATCGGGATGGTTCTTAATAAATGATTTAAATCCATTAATAATTATTCCTCTGCCAGGAAATAATAGAGCTAACGTTGCTAATGAAGCGTGAAAAAATATATTACCTAATATTGGAAAATCTATATATCTTCCTTCTGCAAGATGACCTAATCCTGAAAATACTAAAAGTAATAGGGCAAAAGTTAGTTTTTTCCATTGATCATTCCACTTCTTTTTTTTTTCTAATTCTTCTATATTTATTTTTTTTGAAAAATCGTTTATGTAAATCTTTGATGGGAAACCATTTTCTTTTAGATTTTCGAGAACTGATTCTATTTCTATATGTTGCTGGGTGATTTCAAAATAAGCACTTTCAGTAAGTAAGTTAACAGAAACATTTTCAATACCATCAGAATTATTTAATATTTTTTCAACAGTACTGACACAACCTCCGCACTTCATTCCTGCAACGCTTAATTGAATTCTTTCCATATTTTTCACTATTGAAGCAAATTAATGCTTGACCTATTTTTTAACTATAATAATAAATGTAATAAACTTTTTAAATAGTTATTTTTTAAATACTATATTAATTTTATTAGTTTTAGACCGGTGCCTAGTAATCAAAACAGAGACAATTTTATCGATAAAGCTTTTACTGTAATTGCTGAATCTATTGTAAAAATAATGCCTATTGCAGAGAAAGAAAAAAAAGCATATATCTATTATAGAGATGGCTTAGCTGCACAAAATAATGGGGATTATTCGGAAGCATTAGAATATTACAAAGAGAGTTTACTACTTGAAGAAAATAAAATTGATAGGGGTGAGACTTTAAAAAATATGGCAATAATTTATATGAGTAATGGTGAAGAGGATCTGTCTATTAAAACTTATGAAAAAGCATTAGTAGAAAATCCCAAACAGCCATCTTGCCTTAAAAACATAGGTTTGATTTATGAAAAAAGGGGAAGATATGCTGAGCAAAATGGTGATTTAGATCAAAGAGACATTTGGTTCGATAAAGCTGCAGAAGTCTGGTCTAAAGCAGTTAGATTATATCCAGGTGGTTATCTAGATATTGAAAATTGGTTGAAAAACTCAGGAAGAAGTTCAATCGATATGTATCTCTAATTTTTTTAAACTGATAAAGAATAGTCAACTGCTTCTTTAATATTTGATATCTCTTTGATATTTATTAAATTTTGAAAATTATTATTTAGTTCCTCCTCTAGTTTTGGCACTACGATATTTTTGATCCCTAGTCTTACAGCTTCTTCTATCTTTGTTCGAAGGTTATTCGATTTTCTAACCTGACCGCTTAAACCCAATTCCCCAATAAATGAGCTACTAGCCAAAGGAGGAATATTTTTCAAACTTGATAAAATTGATATTGCAACACCTAAGTCAGATGAAGGATCATTAATCTCAAAACCTCCACCAGTAGCTACATAACAATCAAATTCAGATAATTTTATACCTACGTGTTTTTCAATAACAGCTAGGATTTGATGCAATCTATTTATGCTTATTCCAGTTGTAGTCCTTCTTGGGTTACTATAGAAAGTTTTATTTACCAGTGCTTGTATATCAACTGCTAATGGTCGAGTGCCTTCATTTGTAATCGTAGTTGTTACGCCTGATATGTTTTCTTTATTTGTAAAAATTGAACTTGGGTTTTTTATCTCTCGTAAACCCTCTTCAAGCATTTCAAAAATTCCAATCTCGAAGGTCGATCCAAAGCGATTTTTTATACTTCTTAGTAATCTATGTGAGGAAATATTATCTCCTTCAAAGTTTATTACTGTATCAACTAAATGCTCTAAAGTTTTAGGGCCAGCTAAAGCACCATCTTTGGTTACATGACCAATTATTAGAAGCGCAATATTATTGTCTTTGGCAAGATTTTGCAATTCAGATGAACATGCTCTTACTTGAGAAACCGATCCTGGAGCACTTTGCATTTCATGATTATGAATGGCTTGAATACTATCAATAATTGCGAAACTTGGATTGACACGTTTGATCTCTTCAATAATTAGGGATAAATTAGTTTCAGCAAAAATTTTTAAATCAATAAAGTTTTGATTTAATCTTTCCCATCTAATTTTTACTTGTTCTAAAGATTCTTCTGCAGTTATGTATAAAACTTTCTCTTTAAGAGATATTTTTCCTGCTGATTGAAGAACTATTGTGCTTTTACCTATCCCTGGTTCTCCTCCAAGTAAAACAACAGATCCAGGTACTATTCCACCTCCAAGAACTCGATCAAATTCCTTAAAACCGCTCGTGAATCTTGATATTTTTTTTGATGAGATCTCATTAAATGGTATAGATTTTTTACTGTTTTTGATATCTTTTATTTCTTGATATTTAGAGCTCCTACTTTTTATTTCTTCAACAATGGAATTCCATGAGTTGCAATTAAGGCATTTCCCAAAGTATTGAGAAGTTTCAGATCCACAATTCTGACAAATAAAAGTTGATAATTTGCTAGACATTAAGTTTCTGAATGAAGTAATGGAACTAGAATGTTTGGGATATTGCCCCTCTACAAGTTAGATTAGGTTAATAATAAATTCTCTTACTGATTAGCTAATAGAAACAAATGGCTCTATCTAGTCAAACTAAAGAAACTATACTGGTCGCAGATGACGAGGCAAGTATTAGAAGAATTCTGGAGACACGTCTTTCCATGATTGGCTACAAAGTTGTAACTGCAAGTGATGGTAAAGAAGCACTTAAGTTATTTAAGGATTATGAACCTGATTTAGTAGTGCTTGACGTAATGATGCCAAAGCTAGATGGTTATGGAGTTTGCCAAGAATTAAGGAAAGATTCTGATGTCCCAATTGTTATGTTAACTGCATTAGGAGATGTCGCAGATAGGATAACAGGTTTAGAATTAGGAGCTGATGATTATGTAGTAAAACCATTCAGCCCAAAGGAATTAGAGGCTAGAATTAGGTGTGTTCTGAGAAGAATCGACAAAGAACAAATTCCTGGAATGCCTAATTCAGGATTAATTTTGGTAACGGATATAAAAATTGATACAAATCGAAGACAAGTTTTTAAAAGCGATGAGAGAATAAGATTAACTGGAATGGAATTTAGTCTCTTAGAGCTTTTGGTAAGTAGGTCAGGAGAGCCATTTAGCAGAGGAGAGATCTTGAAAGAAGTTTGGGGATATACCCCCGAGAGACATGTAGACACGAGAGTCGTAGATGTTCACATATCAAGATTAAGATCAAAACTTGAGGCTGATCCAGCAAATCCTGAATTAATTTTGACAGCAAGGGGTACAGGATATCTTTTTCAACGGATTGTTGATATTGCTCCTTTTGATGGTAAATAAATGGGTAAAGAAACAGCACAAAAAATTAACAAGTCTAGAGCTATTAGAAGATTAGTTATTTGGTACAAAAGAAATTCGGCTGTCACTTCAATAGTAGATACTGCTGCTAGTTCTGCGGCAACGGCTAGTAATGTTGCGGGTAATGTCGTTTCTGGTGCTGGTTCTGTTGTGACCACTGCAAGTAATGTTGCGAGTAATGTTGCAGGTAATGTTGCAGGTAATGTAGTTTCAAGCGCTGAATCTGTTGTGAATACTGCCAGCAGTGTTGTTTCAAATGCTAGCTCAATAGCGAAAAATACATTACAGCCATTAGTTTTTGACCCATTAAAAAGATTACAAAATAGCGATAATATTTTAGATAAGGTCGAAGAAATTCAATCTAAAAGAATTTGGATCGCAGTTGATGGTATGGGTGGAGATTTTGCTCCCGGTCCAATTCTAGAAGGTTGCCTCGAAGCAATAAGTAGATTCCCAATAAATATAAAGTTTGTCGGTAAAATTGATAAAGTTAAAGATGAAGCAGAAAAAGCTGGTTTAGCAGAATTATTAGAAAATGAAATAGATAATAATCGTCTTGAATTAATCGATAGTGGAGAGCCTATTGGGATGAATGAAGAAGCTACCGCAGTTAGAAAAAGGAAAAATGCAAGTATAAACGTCGCAATGGATTTAGTGAGAAATAATAAAGCTGAAGCAGTCTACTCAGCAGGTAATTCAGGCGCCATGATGGCTTCTGCCATATTTAGAATTGGAAGATTGAAAGGGATTGAAAGACCAGCTATAGGAGCATTGTTTCCAACAAGGGATCAAACTCGTCCGGTATTAGTTTTAGATGTCGGTGCAAATACCGATTGTAAGCCATCTTATCTGCATCAATTTGCTCTTCTAGGTAATATTTATGCAAAAGATGTCCTACAAGTACAAAAACCAAGAATTGGCCTTTTAAATATTGGAGAAGAAGAATGTAAAGGTAATGATTTATCCCTAAAAACATTTGAATTATTATCTTCTGAAAAAAGTTTTGATTTTGGAGGTAATTGTGAAGGGCGAGATGTATTATCAGGTAGTTTCGACGTAGTAGTTTGTGATGGATTTACTGGAAATATATTATTGAAATTTCTTGAATCTGTGGGAGGGGTTTTATTAGATATTTTGAGATCTGAGCTGCCACGTGGCAGGCGGGGGAAAGTTGGTTCAGCTTTTTTAAGAAGTAATCTTCTTAGAATTAAGAAAAGGTTAGATCATGCCGAACATGGAGGAGCTTTGTTACTTGGGGTGAATGGTATTTGCGTTATTGGTCATGGAAGTAGCAAATCTTTATCAGTAGTTAGTGCTCTTCGTTTGGCTCACTCTGCAGTGAATCATGGTGTTATGGACAATTTAAATAAACTGCAAAAGCTTCAAGTTTTAAATTCATAAAACATATTGAGTCAAATTTATGTTTGACTAATATAAGTAACTAAAAAACTCTTTTGGAAGGAATAAATTTTAATCAGATTGGAGTGTCATTCAAGGGAAGCGGAAGTTATGTACCTGATCAAATCCTAACTAATCAAAAAATTAGTCAAAAGGTTGATACAAGTAATGAATGGATACAATCTAGAACTGGTATTTCTGAGAGAAGAATCTCGAGCGTAGAAGATAATGTTACTGAGATGGGTTATAAGGCTGCTCTAACTGCTGTAGAAATGGCTAATTGGGATATTAAAACGATTGATTTGATTGTTTTAGCTACTTCTACTCCACATGATTTATTTGGATCAGCTCCATCCATTCAAGCTAAATTAGGGGCAGCAAATGCAGTAGCTTTCGATTTAACTGCAGCTTGTAGTGGCTTTTTATTTGCATTAATAACAGCCTCACAATTTTTAAAAGGGGGTAGTTTTAAAAGGGCTATTGTTATTGGAGCAGATCAATTATCAAGTTTTGTTGATTGGAACGATAGAAGAAGTTGTATTCTTTTTGGTGATGGTGCCGGTGCATTAGCAATTGAAGCCACAAATGAATTTGATAATTTTATAGGTTTTGATATGAGAACGGATGGGGGAAGAGGTGCTTTTCTTAATCTTCCATCAAAAAAGAATGAAGATTCAATAGTTGATGAAATAGACTTTTTAAGTGGAGGTTTTTCTCCAATTCAGATGAATGGTCAGGAAGTTTACAAATTCGCAGTTAAAGAAGTTCCCCTAATTCTTAAAAAGTTGTTGAAAAAAACGAATTATAATTCTGATCAAGTTGATTGGCTCTTGCTGCATCAAGCTAATCAAAGAATATTGGATTCTGTAGGAGAAAGGTTAAAAATTCCCAGAGAAAAGGTTCTTAGCAATTTAGAAAAATATGGCAATACGTCAGCAGCAACAATTCCATTAATGATGGATGAGGCTGTAAGAGATTATAGAATTAAACAAAATGATATTATTGCTACAAGTGGTTTTGGTGCTGGGTTAAGTTGGGGTGCTGCCCTAATTAAATGGGGTTAAAAACAAAATAGGAACATTATGACAGTTGCATGGGTATTCCCGGGACAGGGATCGCAAAAAATTGGAATGGCAAAACAAATTGAAAATTTGCCGAGCACAAAAGAGAAGTTTAGCTATGCTTCTGAGATATTTGAGAGAAATTTATTTGAAATTTGCGAGTTAAATTCTGATCCAACAAATCCTCTTAGTGATTTGAATAATACAAGAAATACACAAATCTGTCTTTTTTTAGTTGAATCTATTTTATTAGATGCCTTAAAAGAAAATGGTTTAAAACCAACTTATGTTGCCGGGCATAGTTTGGGAGAAATAACTGCATTATATTGTGCGGATGTTTTTTCGTTCGAAGAATGCGTATCACTAATAAAAGTAAGATCTCAATTAATGGTAAATGCTGGGCAAGGATCTATGGCAGCAGTAATTGGTTTTGATAGAAATCAACTTGATTTATTAGTGCAAAAAATTGATGATATTGTCATTGCTAATGATAATAGCTCTTCACAAGTTGTCTTATCAGGATCTACTGAAGCCTTAGATAATTTATCGAGAGAACTTGCTTGTAAAAGATTCTTGAAATTAAATGTTTCAGGAGCATTTCATTCGCCATTTATGAATGAAGCTTCATCAAAATTTTGTGAGTATTTAAAAAAGATTAAATTTAACCATCCCTCTTTCCCTGTAATAAGTAATTATGAACCTTCACTGTGTAGTGATCCAAACGAGCTTAAAATTAGATTAGAAAAGCAAATGTGTAATGGAGTAAGGTGGCGAGAAACTATGGATTTAATGGCAAAAGATAGTGAACTTCATATTGTCGAAATTGGCCCTTCTAATGTATTAAGCGGTTTAGGAAAAAGACATCTTAAAGATGTAAAAATTTCTCAAGTTTCATCTTCTGATCAAATATCCTATTAATTTGTATGAAAAATCATACTATTCAAAAATTAATCTATGAATTAGTTAGCAAGCTTTTTGTATTTCCTATTTATAAATTTATATTTAAAGGTCACTTAATAGGTAGAGACAATATTCCGCAAAAAGATTCCTTTATCATGGTTTCTAATCATGGTTCTTTACTAGACCCTCCTTTATTAGGACATGCCCTTGGACGTAATATATCTTTTATGGCCAAGGCAGAGCTTTTTAGAGTCCCTTTCCTCGGCTTTATTATCAAGGCTTGTGGAGCGTATCCTGTAAAAAGAGGAATTGCTGATAAAAACACAATTAAAACAGCATGTAAGAAATTATCAGATGATAATTGTATTGGAATTTTTATTGATGGCACTCGTCAAAAAGATGGTCGAGTGAATAAGCCCAAACAAGGTGCAGCATTATTAGCATTTAAAAATCAAAAATTATTATTGCCCGTTGCAATAGTTAATTCACATAGATTAATAAGATTTAGATACTTTATTCCGTTGTTTTCAAAAATAGTTATTAAAGTGGGGAAACCTGTTCAACCTCCACAAAGTTCATCAAGACATGAACTGAATAATGTAACAATACACCTTCAAGATAAAATTAATAATTTGATTGGATGAATATTTAATTAATTGGAGAAATAGGGTAAAGAGGTAAAACTTTTCTCCAGGAATCTATATTTGAATTTAATAAATTTTTATTTGATAAATTTAACAGTTCTTTCAAATCTTTTTTATCATCATAAGTAGCTTCAAACCAAAGTTCTTTACTATCGAGTTCATTGACAACTTTTGGTAAAATTGTTTCTCGAATGATTAGATCAGAGGATTTTTTTTCGTTACCACAAATTTCATATTTACCTGCAATAAAACCCTTACGTTTTAAATTTTTGAAAATCCAGAATGATTTTTTGTTTTTTAAGATATTATTTTTTGATGCAATTCTTTTTGCCATTATTTCAAATGCACTAAAACTGTCTAGAGGGCAATTTATTTGTTGAGAGATAGTTCTTGCTAAAACTACAATTAGTCGTGAAGCATTAAAATTTGCTGGCCCTATGCTGACAGATAACTTATTTATTTTTTGTAAATTTTCTTTGGAAATGAATTTATTAAGATCATTTATTAAGTTGTTGCAAAGGTCATTATCAAATTTCTTGATAAATAATTCGTCAGATTCTAGGTTATTGTTTTTTCTATACCCAAAGCCAAAAGAATTATCTGTGCTATGAATCACTAATGTAGAGTAATTTTCTCCGTGATTGATTTTATTTGTCATCTATTACCTTTAAACAGGTAATTCCATACCTGGATTAAACTTAGACCATTTACCAAATTCATTTTCAAAACTTTCACAAGATTGAACATCCCAATCAGTTTTATAATCACCATTATTATCTTTAACTATATTGACATGAATGAATGGTTTTTTTGCTTTAAAATCAGGTAGATCACAAATATGATCAACACCATGATTATTCTCAACATCATGATATGTGATACATCTATCAACCCATCTACAGTTGATGCAAATGCACATAATAAATAAATAATATGAAAAATAGCTTTCACACCGATCATACACTAATAATTGATGAATTAGAAACAAGTATAAAATTTCATAATTTGGATTTAATCTTAGGTTTTTTACCTAAAGGATCATATTTGGTTGGTGGTTATATAAGAGATATTATTTTGGGAAGAAAAACTGAAAATTTAGATTTTGATATTGTGGTTCCTTTAAATGCAATTGAAATTGGTAAAAAGATTGCAGATAAAATTGGATCAAAATTTATAATTTTAGATAAAAAAAGAGAAGTAGTAAGAATTATTCTTAATAATATTTATATTGATATTGCTAATCAAGTTTCATCTACCATAGAAGGAGATTTGTGTTCTAGAGACTTTTCGATTAATTCAATTGCTTTTTTATTTGATAAGAAGAGTTTGTTTGATCCATTAAATGGTCTTAAAGATCTTGAAATTTCTTTGCTTAGAACTCATTCTGAAAACAATTTATTAAATGATCCTTTACGAATTTTAAGATGTTTTCGATTTGTTTCAGAATTGAATTTTAAAATTGATTCAAAATTAGTTGATTTTATAAAAAAAAATAAAGGGAACTTATATCTTGTTGCAAAAGAGAGAATTACTTATGAAATGCAGAAAATAGTAAATGGAGCAAATGCTCTTGATGCAGTATTGATGATAAAAAAATTAAATATATTTGATACTGAAAATTTATTTGAAGATTCTTTTTTTTTGGATTTAGAGAAAATTAATTATGGAGAACTTGATCAGGAAGAAAAAGATAAATATTTACCATCATTTTTTATTGCTCAAATCTTAGATGTTGTAACTTTAGAGAAACTGAAATTTAGTAAAGCTGATATTGCAAAAACTAAGTTATTGCGAAAATGGCACCTTTTCTTGAAAAATAAAAATATCTCTCAGTTAAATGAATTTGACAGATTTAGATTACATCAAGAATTAGAAATGTTTCTGCCATCTTTTATTTTTTATTTACCTCAAAACTTACAATTAGATTGGCTTCATAGATGGCGTGACAACGATGATAAATTATTTCATCCCTCAAACTTAGTTAATGGTGATGTGATTAAAAAAAATTTGGAAATCAAGGATGGACCAATCTTGGGAGAGCTTTTACAGTATCTTTCTAAGGAACTTGCATATAAGAGATTGAATAATTTTGATGAAGCTATTTATAAAGCAAAGCGATGGATTGAACAAAATGCGCCAAAATGTGATTAAATACACATAGCTTAGTTTTGTTTAGAAGTTCAGACTTCAAAATCATTTTTAAAAAATTTATGAGTATTCGCATTTACATTGGCAACTTACCACAAGGATTTAATCCAAAAGAATTTGATACACTTTTAAAGTCAGTTTCTGATTCGATCAGATTTAAAGCAGTTTTAGATAAGGAAACTAAGGAATGCAGGGGGTTTGGTTTTGCGACTTCTAATAATGAAGATAATGCTAATTTATTAATTCAAAAGTTAAATGGTTTTGAATTTAATGGTTCTAAATTAAGAGTAGAGCTATCAGAAAAGAAAGATTCTGCTTCAAATAAAAGAAATAGTGGAAAATCAAATAAAAATAAGAAGAGGAAAGACTTTAAGAAAATTGTTCACAGTGATGCCCCTAACTTAGAAGCTCCTGATCCAAGATGGGCAGGAGAACTATCTAAATTAAAAGATTTGTTGGCTAATCAGAAGACTCCTGCTTAGTTATTTAATTCGAGAAATTAAAAAAGATATAGGTATTTCAAAAGCTTTTACCGAATTTTTTACAAAAGCTCTATTATTAAAGACATCATAGTCTAGCCTTTCTATAGAATCTAATATTCCTCTGTAAAGACGTAAGGATGTCCAAACAGGCCATCTTGCATCAGATGATAACCATTTGATTCCATCTTCAGATTTCTGGAACCAATCGCGAGCCCTGGTTAATTGAAAGTTCATTAGTGCTTTCCATTGTTTATTTATTTCACCTTTTAAAAGTTTTTCTTCAGAATAATTAAATTTTTCAATATCTTCTTGAGGGAGATAAATTCTACCTCTTTGCCTATCTTCGCCGACATCTCTTAATATATTTGTTAATTGATTAGCTATACCTAAAGCTATAGCGGCTTCTGAGGGGTCAGGTTTAGCACTCCATGGAGCGGATGTGTAAGCACTATCAATTCCCATGACATTCTGAGTCATTAAACCAACTGTTCCTGCGACTCTGTAACAATAGAGTTTTAATTCATCAAAATCTTTGTATCTAAATTTATTAAGATCCATTCTCTGGCCATCTATCATGTCTAGATAAGGTTGAATACTTTGTGGATATTTTTCGATGGTATCTAGTAGAACGGCATCTAATTCCGATTTAATGTTCCCTTTAAAAACATTCTTTGTATTTTCTTCCCATTCATTTAAATTTTCTGCAAGTTCATCTTGCGATTTAGTTGAAGCTTCTAAGCTATCCATTATTTCATCTGTTCTTCTACACCAAACATAAATAGCCCAAATAGCTTTTCTTTTCTCTACAGGTAGCAGAAGGGTTCCCAAGTAAAAGGTTTTAGCCCATTTTTGGGTTTCTTTTCGGCATATCTCATATGCTTGATCTAGTTGAGAAATCGAATTTTTCAAAAAGTTTTAGATAAATTTTTAAATTACTGGAATGTAAATCTCATGAAGAAACATTTTGAGGAGTTTTGGAATATTCCTTATTGATTGTTTCTGCGCATAATTTACCACTTAAAACAGCTCCTTCCATAGATGCTAAATATTTTTGCATAGTATAATCACCTGCTAAAAAGAAGTTTTTTATAGGAGATTTTTGACTAGGTCTGAACTCTTGACATCCAGGAACTGCTTTATAAACAGATCTTGGAGTTTTGACTACTTTATATTTTCGTAAGTTTGTTTTATCGTCTCCCATGAAATGGGTTGGGAATAATTTTTTGAGTTCCTCCATAGTTGCATCAACAATATCTTGGTCACTCCTATTTATCCAATCTTTTGCTGGTGCAAAAACCAATTCAAGCATTGATCTATTTGGATCTTCATATTCTTTGCAGGTGATACTCATATCTGCATAAACACTGAGGAGAGGTGATCTGCTGAATAATAAATGATCAATATCTGTTAATTTTTTATCAAACCATAAATGGATATTAATGACTGGCACACCATTTAAACCATCTAATTTAGAAAATGCATCTAACCCTTTCCATTGTTTTGGGATCATTAATTTAAAGAGATCTACGGGCATTGCACTTACATAAGCATCAGCCGTTAGCTCTTTCTTTTCGTTTTTATCTAAAGAGGCGACAGTAAAACTTTTAACAGTGCTGTCCTCATTAAGATTGATTTCCCTTAATGGACTATTTATGTGAACTTCACCACCACGTGCAGTAATGTAATCAACCATTGGCTGGCATAGTCTTTCTGGAGGAGCTCCGTCAAGGAATGCCATTTTAGAACCATTTTTTTCTTGTAGAAATCTGTTTAATGCTGTTAATAAAACTGTAGATGATATTTCATCCGGTCCAATGAAATTAAGAGCTTTACTCATCGCTATGAATACTTCATCATTAACTCTTTCCGGTATATTGTGCTCTTTTAGCCAATCTGTCCATGATTTTTTATCACATTTATCTAAGTACTTTTGGCCTCTTAACATTGCAGGCACTAAACCTAATCCAAATAGAATTTTTTCATTCCATGAAAGCATATCATTATTGCTTAGTATTGCTGATACACCATTAACTGGAGCAGGTATATCGGGAAAGTCGAATCTACTGTAAGTCCCAGGCTCTGATGGCTGATTAAAAATCATTGAATGACTTTTCCATTGAAGTCTGTCTTCAATATCTAATTCCTTAAAAAGTTGCAACATATTTGGATAGGCTCCAAAAAATATATGTAACCCAGTCTCATACCAATCTCCATCTTCGTCTTTCCATGCGGCAACTTTCCCACCTAAAACGTCTCTGGCTTCAAGTACAATCGGAATGTGTCCATTATCGACTAAATATTTAGCGCAAGATAAACCTGCTAAACCAGCACCAGCAATTACAACACGCATTATTAAATCAAGAAATAAATTAACACTTACTAATAAGCTACATTAAAGTTAGAACATATTAGTTTTTTTCGTTGATTATTTCGTAAAATTATGGAAAAAATGCTTTTAAAATCGACTACTAGGCATGTAAGAATTTTTACTGCTGAGGTGGTGGATGAGGAATTAAAGTTTCATCCCAATAAACTAACTCTTGATTTAGATCCCGATAACGAATTTATTTGGAACGAAGATTCTCTAAACAAAATAAATGAAAAATTCAATGAATTAATAAAAGAGAGAGCAGGAAAGGATTTAGATGATTATGAACTTCGAAAAATAGGATCAGAAATTGAAGGTTTGATTAAATTTTTGCTTCAAAATGGTGAGCTTAGCTATAACCCTGATTGTAGAGTAATGAATTATTCAATGGGTTTACCAAAGACAAATGAAGTGCTGTGAATAGATCATCCTCAAATAGAAGGCCAAGAAGAGGCTCAAATAGAAGTTATTATCCACCAAATCCAAAGGATATGGATCCCTATGGTCAAAGAAGCAATAGATTGCCTGCTTCTTCTGAACAAAAGATCAACTTTAGTACAGGAACCATTGCCGTACTTGCTGGAGTATTAATTTTAGGAGTTGGTATCGGGAGCGCTATTACCAGTACAACTGATGGCGGGCAGGGAAATATAGCAAGTCAACAACAATTAGATATGGCTGTTCCAGATCCTGAATTTTGCAGACAATGGGGAGCTAGTGCATTCGTAATTGATGTTGAAATGTATACGACTCTTAATCCATCTACGAGTTTTGTAACGCAACCAGCTCTTCAGCCAGGTTGTGTGATTAGAAGAGAGAATTGGACAGTGTTACAAAAACAGGGCGCAATTAGTAATGAAGATGTAAGAGAATGTAAGCAAAGGATGAATACTTTTGCTTATATTGGTTCTATAAGAGATAAGCCAATAGTTAAGTGCGTTTATCAGACTGATGTAAATGAAAATAAATTTATAATAAAAGGTGATGGACAAGCTGAAGACGGCGGGGTAGGTATTAATAAAGAAGCAATTCAGTTTTAATAAAAATTATATATGCCTCAAAGGGCTTTCTAAACTAGCAAATTGTGGGAGAATGTTTTTCTTAAATACTTCTGATGCTCTTGAAGTATATCTTGACGGATTAGTAATTAATTTAAGTTCTCTTTTTACCTCTAAATCAGCAACAAATGCTTTGTGGATTGTTCCAGCCGATAATTCTCTTTCAATAGAAACAACTGGCAAAAAGGAGGCTCCTAAACCTGATTGAACTGCATTCTTGATTGCTTCAAGAGAGTTAAGTTCCATCTCAATTTTTAATCTTTGAATATCAAGCCCAGAATCTTGGAGAAGTTTGTCAACAACTTTTCTTGTTGTAGATTGTGAGTCTAATGTTACAAAATTTAATTTGTATAAGTCTTCTTTTAGAAGCTCTTTTTTGGTCGAAAGTGGATGTTTAGATGGTAAAACTAATGCCAATTCATCAGTGGCATATGGGATTACTTGTAGCAAATTTTCCAAATCTCCAGGTAATTGTCCGCCAATAATGGCTAAGTCAATTTGTCCATTGGCCACACTCCAACCAGTTCTTCTCGTACTGTGTACTTGAAGTTGAACGGATACATCAGGATATTTTTGTCTGAACAGCCCTATCATTCTCGGCATTAAATAGGTACCGGTTGTTTGACTCGCTCCAATGACAAGAGTCCCACCTTTTAAGCTATTTAAATCTTCAATAGCTTTACAAGCTTCGTCGCATTGATTCAAAATTCGTTCACAATATTCAAGTAATAGTCTCCCTGCTTCAGTCAATAGAGCCTTCCTACCACCTCTGTCGAAAATTGTTATTTCAAGTTGTTTTTCTAAATTTTGTATTTGTAAACTTACGGCAGGTTGGGTTACAAATAAGAGATCTGCAGCTTTTTTAAAACTTCCTTGAGCTGCTATAGCTTTTAATATTCTTAATTGATCGAGTGTAAATGGTAATTCTGGCATCTATTATGCCTACAATTTCTTATAATTCTAATACTTAGAAGCATTCTTGTTAAGAACAAAAATTATTTGAACAATTTAAATATATGGAGACTCATAAAACTTCGCTAATCATCTTAATATTGATTTTGATTTTTGCGGTGATTCATAGTGGGGGAGCTGCTTTAAGAATTAAAGCAGAATCTATTATGGGTCCAAGATTATGGCGGTTATGTTTTGTTTTTTTAAGTTTGCCATCTGCAATTATCTTGATTAGTTATTTTTTAGCTCATAGATATGACGGAATCAGATTATGGAATTTACAGGGCAATAATTTTGTTTTTATGGTCGTTTGGTTCTTAACTGCAATAAGTTTTTTATTTTTATATCCCGCTACATACAATTTGCTAGAAATTCCTTCGGTCTTGAAACCTAAAGTACGAATCTATGGAACTGGGATAATGCGAATCACTAGACATCCACAAGCATTTGGTCAGATAATTTGGTGTTTTGCTCATACTTTATGGATTGGTACATCATTTACATTAATAACTTCTATTGGCTTAGTTTTGCATCATCTTTTCGCAATCTGGCATGGTGATAAAAGACTAGCAAATAGATTTGGAGAAGAATTTGAAAATTTTAAAAAAAATACTTCCATAATCCCTTTTTTGGCGATATTTGAGGGGAGGCAAGAATTTAAGATTAAAGAATTTTTTAGGTTATCTCAACTTGGTATACTAATTGCAGTAGGCGTACTTTGGTGGTCTCATCAATATATCAATATTGCTGTGAAAACATTTAATTCATCATTTTTGTCTGAATTTTTCAATTGACAGTTTAAAATCAACATATAAGTTTTTTAAAAAATGCCACAAGCTTCAGAAATTGCCTGGTTAATTCCCGTTTTCCCACTTATTGGAGCAGTTCTTTCTGGCTTAGGACTAATAAGCATTAATAAGAAAATTAATAATTCAAGAGAAATTGTTTCTGTAGGTCTAATTTCTTTTGTAGGGATTTCTGCGGTAATTAGTTATAAAGCTTTAATCGAACAAGTTAATGGTTATCAATCAGTAGAAAAATTATTTGTATGGGCCAATGCCGGCGATTTCATAATTCCAATGGGATTTGTCCTTGATCCTTTGGGGAGTGTAATGCTTGCGTTAGTAACTACTATAACTTTGTTAGTAATGATTTACTCTCATGGTTATATGGCGCATGACAAGGGATATGTCAGATTTTTTACTTACTTAGCATTATTTAGTAGTTCAATGATGGGATTAATAGTTAGTCCGAATTTATTAGAAATTTATGTTTTTTGGGAATTAGTTGGGATGTGTTCTTATTTATTAGTTGGTTTTTGGTATGACAGGGATGGCGCTGCACACGCTGCACAAAAAGCATTTGTTGTTAATAGAGTGGGAGATTTTGGATTATTACTAGGAATTCTTGGCCTATTTTGGGCAACAAATAGTTTTGATTTTAATGAAATAGCTACTGGAATTTCTCAATCGATATCTGACCATTCGATACCCATTTGGGCTGCTTTATTACTTTGTTTTTTAGTTTTTCTAGGGCCAATGGCTAAATCGGCCCAGTTTCCTCTTCATGTGTGGTTGCCTGATGCGATGGAAGGTCCTACACCAATTTCTGCACTTATCCATGCTGCAACAATGGTTGCAGCAGGAATCTTTCTTGTAGCAAGACTTCAACCTTTGTATTCAATATTCCCCTCTATTCAGTTCATTATTGCTTTAGTTGGTACCATTACTTGTTTTTTAGGAGCCTCTATAGCTTTGACCCAAATGGATTTAAAAAAAGGTTTAGCCTATAGTACGGTTTCTCAGCTTGGGTATATGATGCTCGCAATGGGTTGTGGAGCACCAGTTGCAGGAATTTTTCATTTAGTAACTCATGCTTGCTTTAAAGCAATGTTATTTTTGGGATCTGGTTCAGTAATACATGCTATGGAAGAAGTAGTTGGCCACCAGCCTGTATTAGCTCAAGATATGAGATTGATGGGCGGTTTAAGAAAAAAAATGCCATATACATCAACAACATTTTTAATTGGTTGTGTAGCAATTAGTGGAATTCCCCCATTAGCAGGTTTTTGGAGTAAAGACGAGATACTCGGAAATGCTTTTATATCATTTCCAGCGTTTTGGTTCGTAGGACTTTTAACAGCTGGTATGACTGCTTTTTATATGTTTAGGCTTTATTTCTTGACATTTGAAGGAGATTTCAGAGGGGAGAATAAAGAATTGCAAAAACAGCTTCTAATAGCCTCTAAAACAAACCTAGATGAAGAAAATGAAGAAGAGCATGAAGAACATGGATCTATCCATGAATCACCCTGGTCAATGACATTTCCCTTGGTATTTCTAGCTGTACCTTCTGTAATAATCGGTTTTATGGGACTTCCATGGGATAGCAAAATTGCAAATTTACTAGATCCTGAAGAAGCAGAGACTGCAGCAAAAGCCTTCGAATTAAAAGAATTTTTGCCTTTAGCACTTGCTTCAGTACTTATTGCATCAGCCGGAATCATTATTGCTTATCAGGCATATTTTGTGAAAAAAATTAATTTATCATTTTTATTTGCTGAAAAGTTTCCTACTATTAATCGGTTTTTATCCAATAAATGGTACCTAGATGATATCAATGAAAAACTTTTTGTTAAGGGTAGTAGAAAACTTGCTAAAGAAGTATTAGAGGTTGATTCTAAGGTTGTTGATGGCGTTGTAAATCTTACTGGACTTGTAACTTTAGGTAGTGGAGAAGGTTTAAAATATTTTGAGACCGGTAGAGCTCAATTTTATGCGCTTATTGTTTTTGGAGGTGTAATTTTACTAGTTGCTATATTTGGTTTTCAATCTCCTCAAGTTTCTTAATTACAATTGTGTGTCTTCACTGTCCATTGGGGTGAAAAAATACAGAAAATTTCTAGACTTTATTTAAGATAAATTTCTTAATTAAATTGAGTACTTATTTTTATACACATTTTTCGACACAAATGTTGGGAACTTTGGGAGCTGGATTGTCTAATTTTCCTTGGTTATCTGCTTCAATTCTATTCCCAATTGGTAGTGCATTTGTGATACCTTTTTTTCCAGATAAAGGGGATGGCAAAGAGGTGAGATGGTTTGCATTGTCTATTGCATTAATTACTTTTTTAATAACTGTAGGTTCATATATAAATGGCTTTGATATTACTAATGAAAATGTTCAACTTAAAGAAAATATTAGTTGGCTCCCTGATTTAGGTCTTACTTGGTCTGTTGGCGCTGATGGCATGTCTATGCCTCTAATATTATTGACTAGTTTTATAACTGCTTTAGCAGTTCTTGCTGCATGGCCAGTCAAGTTCAAACCTAAGTTATTTTTCTTTTTGATATTAGTTATGGATGGTGGGCAAATAGCTGTGTTTGCTGTACAGGATATGCTTTTATTCTTTCTAACTTGGGAACTTGAGTTAATTCCTGTTTATTTATTACTGGCTATATGGGGTGGCAAAAATCGACAATATGCAGCAACAAAATTTATTATTTATACAGCTGGCAGTTCGATCTTCATTCTTCTAGCAGCGTTAGCAATGGGTTTCTATGGTACTGAAATTCCTAACTTTGAGTTTTCTCACTTGGCAGCTCAAGATTTTAGTCAAAAATTCCAAATATTATGTTACGTAGGGCTTTTAATTGCATTTGGTGTGAAGCTACCTATAGTTCCTCTTCATACTTGGCTTCCAGATGCTCATGGAGAGGCTACAGCTCCTGTTCACATGCTTTTAGCAGGAATTTTATTAAAGATGGGAGGATATGCTCTTTTAAGATTTAACGCACAATTATTACCTGTTGCACATGCTCAATTCGCCCCATTACTAATAGTCCTTGGGGTAGTCAATATAATTTATGCTGCATTAACTTCTTTTGCTCAAAGGAATCTTAAAAGAAAAATTGCATACAGTTCGATAAGTCATATGGGTTTTGTTCTTATTGGTATAGGCAGTTTTAGTAGCCTTGGAACAAGTGGAGCTATGCTGCAAATGGTTAGTCATGGATTAATAGGTGCAAGTTTATTTTTTCTTGTTGGTGCCACCTATGACAGAACAAAGACTCTTAAACTTGATGAAATGAGTGGTGTAGGACAAAAAATGAGAATTATGTTTGCCCTATGGACTGCTTGCTCCCTGGCTTCCCTTGCTTTACCTGGTATGAGCGGATTTGTTTCCGAATTGATGGTATTTACAGGATTTGTTACTGATGAAGTGTATACACTTCCATTTAGGGTAGTTATGGCCTCTTTAGCTGCTATCGGTGTAATTCTTACTCCTATTTATCTACTTTCAATGTTACGAGAAATTTTCTTTGGTAAAGAAAATCCTAAATTAATCGAAGAACGAAAACTTATAGATGCAGAGCCAAGGGAAGTTTATATTATTTCTTGTTTACTTTTACCGATTATTGGAATCGGTTTGTACCCAAGATTAGTTACTGAAAGTTACATTGCATCTATAAATAATTTGGTCGATCGGGATTTAACTGCAGTTAAAGGTGCTGTGAAAACAAATATTTTTTCTGGAATTAAAACAAGTGACATCCTAAAAGCTCCAAGAATATAATTTTTTAAATTAATGCAATAATGTTTGGCATTAAATAAATTAAAAGATATCTTGTGAGTAGATTTTATATATCTTAAAATAACTTATTTAAATCCTATTGATAGGCAACAATTAGGCCCTAGATTGCTTATTAAGTTTCTTCAAGACGCCGCAGGTAAAGGTGAGCTTGATCCATGGGATATTGATGTAATAAGTGTAATTGATAGTTTTTTAGAGCAATACTCACATACTTTTAATCAATCTTCAAATAGTCAAATCTCATATCATAAGGATTTAGCTGAGACCAGCGAAGCATTTTTTGCAGCTTCAGTACTAGTTAATCTTAAGGCTCAGGTTTTGGAATCTGATGTTTTTAAGGAAAATTCTTCCGATTTTGAAGATGTATTTGATTTGGATGATCAAGATTGGATTGATAAAGAATTTGATATTCCAAAATATCCTGAAAAATATCTAAGGAGAAGATCAATTGCGCAACCAATTCTTAAACGTACAACAACATTGGGAGAGCTTGTAAGTCAGTTAGAGTCCATTGCAGAAGTTATAGAAACCCAAGATCTTCTTCTCATGAAGAGAAAAAGAAATAAAAAATATTCTGATAAGGCTTTAATTTCTCAAGTAAAGTCATTAGCGCATCGTGAGAAACTTCCAGAAACAACCAAAGCATTAGGGAAATTTATTGAAGGATGGGAAAAAGCATTGCAGTGGACAGATTTTGAATATTTAGTTAAGAAATGGCAAACAGTAGTAAAAAATGATTTAGATAAAGATCGTTTAGGAGTTTTTTGGGCTTTGTTATTTTTATCATCTGAAAACAAAATTGAAATTAAACAAATTAATTCCTTATATGGCCCAATTCAAATTAAAAGAATAATACCTGATGGTGGCTTAGCTCAATTGCCTATAGAAAATCTTGAGATTAGTAATGCTTCTTCCTCGGCTGCATAGAAGCTTCATAGTAATAAAGTATAATTTTAAAAATGGTTTTGAATTTATGAAGGCAATGATACTTGCGGCAGGTAAAGGTACACGTGTTCAACCTATTACACATGTTATTCCAAAACCTATGATTCCGATTTTGCAAAAACCTGTTATGGAGTTTCTATTGGAACTTTTAAGAGAACATAATTTTAAGGAAATAATGGTAAATGTTTCTCATCTGGCCGAGGAAATCGAAAATTATTTTAGGGATGGACAAAGATTTGGCGTAGAAATTGCTTATAGTTTTGAGGGGAGAATTGAAGATGGAGAATTAATAGGTGATGCTTTAGGATCCGCAGGAGGATTAAAAAAAATTCAGGATTTTCAAAATTTCTTTGATGAAACATTTGTTGTTTTATGTGGTGATGCTTTAGTTGATTTAGATTTAACTCAAGCTGTTAAAAAACATAAGCAGAAAGGAGCTATTGCGAGCTTAATAACAAAGAAGGTAACTAAGGATCAAGTATCAAGTTACGGCGTCGTAGTTTCTGATGTAAATGGTCGAATAAAGGCTTTTCAGGAAAAACCAACAGTTGATCAAGCTTTAAGTGACTCTATAAATACAGGAATTTATCTTTTCGAACCCGAAATTTTTAATTACATACCTTCAGAAGAGAAATTTGATATTGGAGCTGATCTTTTCCCTAAACTTGTTGAAATGGACTTACCATTTTTTGCATTACCAATGGATTTTGAATGGGTAGATATTGGAAAAGTTCCTGACTATTGGAGTGCTATTAGAAATGTATTGCAAGGTAAGGTAAGACAAGTGCAAATACCAGGTAAGGAAATAAAACCAGGAGTTTTTACCGGTTTGAATGTAGCGGCTAACTGGGAAAAGGTTAATATTACCGGGCCGGTTTATATAGGAGGCATGACTAGGATCGAGGATGGAGCAACAATTATTGGCCCTTCCATGATTGGGCCAAGTTGTTGTATTTGCGAAGGCGCAACTATAGATAACTCAATTATTTTTGATTATTCTAAAATTGGTAAAGGTGTAAGACTTATGGATAAGTTAGTTTTTGGCAAATATTGTGTTGGGAAAAATGGAGATCACTTTGATTTGCAAGATGCATCCTTAGATTGGTTAATAGCAGATTCAAGAAGATCTGACTTAACTGAGCCTTCTCCTCAGCAGAAAGCTATGGCAGAATTATTAGGTACTGATTTAATTAATATTCCAGACTAAGATTAGCTTTTTCAATAATCTCAGGAATTAAATGCTCTGTTTTTACGGCCATTAAATGAACACCATTTGCGATGTTAATAAAATCATGAGCTTGTTCAGCTGCAATTTTAATACCCTCTTGTAATGGGTCTTTAGCATCTTTAAGACGATTTAAGATTTTTTCAGGAATGTTTGCGCCTGGAACATATCTGTTTATAAAAAGAGCATTTTTGTAAGACTTTAATAGGAATACACCTGCAATCACAGGAATTTCAAGAGGCTTGCTGATTTTTTCACAAAACTCTATCAAATTTTCTTTTTCCATAACCATTTGAGTTTGTATAAATCCAGCTCCAGCCTCTTTTTTCTTTTTTATTCTATTTTCTAGACTTCTTTTATTTCTGCAATTTGGATCTGCTGCAGCACCGGCAAAAATCAATGTTTTTTTATCGGAAAGTTCTCCTAGAGTAGGATCAATTCCTTTATTGAAAGCCTGAATTTGTTGAAGCAATCTTACTGACTCAAACTCATGTACGGCCTTGGCATCTTGTTGATCCCCAGCTTTTACTGAATCACCGGTTATGCATAAGATGTTTCTGATTCCTAGAGCATTTGCTCCCAGAATGTCTGATTGTAAAGCAATTTTATTACGATCTCTGCAAGAAATTTGCATTACTGGTTCTATCCCATTTTCCAGTAATAGTTTGGACATTGCCAAGCTGCACATTCTCATTACAGCTCTGCTTCCATCAGTAATGTTAACAGCATGTACCTTATCTTTCAAAAGTTGTGCTATCTTAAGAGATCTTATGGGGCTTCCACCTCTTGGCGGCATTAACTCTGCCGTTATTACCTTAGATTTTTTTTCTAAAGTCTGCTGAAGTTTCGATTTCAATTGCTTTTGTTTCCTAGTTGGTTAACAAGTGTACTGAGATTGCTAAACTTAATTAATATAAAAAAGGAACTGTTTAAATGCAAATGGTTGAAGAAGAAGTAAACAACATTGATATGATGGGTCTCTCAGCAAGAGAGATGGAAATCATTGATCTAGTGGCTGATGGTCTTACTAATCAAGAGATTGCAGTAAAACTAACTATTAGTAAAAGAACTGTTGATAATCATGTAAGTAATATGTTTACAAAAACTGGTTCTAAAAACAGAGTTGCACTATTGAATTGGGCAATGGACAACGGGAAGATTTGTAGAGATGGCTTCAATTGTTGTACACTCCCAGACTCTGATCAAGATTAGTACTAACCTTTACTTTTTTTATCATTAGCTAATTCAATTAGACAATAATTTGCAGAGTTTAATTCGAAGAGTTCAGCATATGCAATACATGCATCCTTGTCAGAATCGACAAATCTCAATATTCCTTCTTTGTCGTAAAGACCATACATCTGAAGGGAATAAAAAATTAAGTTACTTAAATATAAAGAAAATATAAAGGATACATGGCTCCTTTGACTAGTTTCTTTTGAAAGTTGTTAGATAGTCTTCTTTCCACTTTGAAAAAGGATTGTTTGCGAGGCTGAAATTGGAGTAATGGGTCAGCCCAGTAATTTCTCTTGAAATAAAAGATGGTAGCAATAAATCCTCCTCTTCATTGGGAAGTTCAATTTCTGCAATTTCTAGCGGATAATTACTTTCTTTAAAGCAATCTATAATCCAAGATTTTTTTTCAACTTCTAAAAAGTATCTTTCTTTTTTAATTGTACTTGAAAGATTTGACATTATTGTTTCAGCATCACTTCGCGGAATTGAGTATTCAAATTCAAAGTTGGTAAAGCCTTTGATATGTTTTTTTAGTGCAATTTTAGAGCTTTTGCCTGAAAACCTTAGCCTAATAATCCAATCATCTAAACTTTTGGATAAATATCCTTGTTCAATATAAATTTTTTTATTTATGAATTCTTTCCAATTATCATTTTTTAGAAGAAATCTTCTTTCTATCTCAAAGGCCATTTAATTTTTCAAATTTTTTTGAGATAAATCACCTTTCCAATCTAGTTTTTTTATAAGCGTATTATAGTAGCTTGTGCTTTTTTTAAACTTTATTATTTTGCAGGGTGAATCCCCTTTTTTGATTTCACAATAATAATTTTCCTTAATGGTCATACATTTTGAACCGTCTCTCCATAATTTAATTTCACCTTGACTTTTTTTAGCAGGTTTAATGATTACCTTACTTGTATTAGGTATAACTATTGGTCTACTAGCCAAACTCATCGGGCAAATAGGGTTAATTATCATTGCATCAATACTAGGATGCACTATTGGCCCCCCTGCAGCCATTGAGTAGGCTGTTGAACCAGTAGATGTAGATATGATTAATCCATCACCTTTGTATTCATTAACCTTCTCGTTATCTATTTCAATTTGCATTTGGTTGGTTGGAGAAATATCTTCTTCAACAGATTTAAAATAAAAATCATTTAAGGCATCGTAGCTTTTTAAAATCTTTTTCTCAGAATTTTTTCCATCAGTGCAAACATTACAATGTAATCTATTACGAAAGTCAATTTTATATTCTTCGTTTTCAAGGATTTCAATAAAAGATCTGTCAAACAAAAAATCTTTTTCTTGCGTAAGGAAACCCAGATTTCCACCAATATTAATGCTCAACAAAGGGATATCATAATCAGCTAAAGCATTTGCACATTTCAGGAAGGTTCCATCTCCACCAAGAACTATGCCAATATTTGGTTGTAATTCTAGATTACAAAAATATTTTTCAATTTCATCTTTATAAAAATCACTTTCAAATCTTTTTGATTTTATATTTTTAGCTTTGAGGATTTCTTCACAGAATATAGAAGCCTCTTGAGCTATAGAACTATCTGAACGATATACAATAAGCACTAATGAAAGTTTCATTAAGTGTTTTTTACCATTTTAATAAATTAAAACTTTCCATATCTACTGTCACCCTATTTCTATAAAGAGATAATAAGATAGCTAGTCCAACAGCTGCTTCCGCGGCTGCAACAGTAATCACAAAAATTGTAAAAACTTGTCCTTGAATTAAATTATTATCAACATAGGAAGAAAAAGTCATTAAGTTTATATTTACTGCATTAAGCATTAACTCAATACTCATAAGAACTCTTACTGCATTTCTGCTATTTAATAATCCCCAAATGCCAATACAGAATAGTGCTGAAGAAACTATTAAAAAGGCTTGAATAGGAATTGATTCTAAATTCATAATAAGAAAGGTGAAAGGTTAATTTTTATTTGTAAGTAATGGTTCTGATGATTTTTCAATTAACTCTTGATCAACAGGTAATCCAGTGGAAATATCCTTGCTCATTACATCTCTTCTAGCCAAAACTATAGCTCCAATCATTGCCATTAAAAGTAAAACTGATGCTACTTCGAATGGAAGTAAAAAATCACTAAATAGATGTTCACCAATTCTGATAGTTGATTCTTCTCCTATAGAGTTTTGAGGACTTGATAGACTCCATACATCAGTCAAGTCAACTCTTATTAAAAGGCTTAGCAGGGTTAAACATATTGTTGTTGATATGATTCTTCTAGATTTAATGTCATTGATGGGCTTTAAATCTTCTTTTTTATTGACTAGCATTATTGCAAAAATTATTAATACATTAACTGCACCTACATAAACTAAAACTTGTGCTGCAGCAACAAAACTTGCATTTAAAAGAAGATATAATCCAGCCACACTCATGAAAACTCCTCCTAGAAGAAAGGCTGAATAAACAATACTTTCGAGTAATACAACACCAAGGGCTCCAATAAGGATAACTAAAGATAATATTGTAAAACAAATAATTTGGGTTGTTATTGCAATGGACATAAATTAATGGAAATTAATTGTTGGAATTAGAAACTTTATCTTTATTTTCATTGGAATCTTGCCTCATCCAATCATAAACTTCTTCTGGTAATTTACCAACTCTAATATCTGAAGCTGGGATTTCATGAGGGTCCATTACACCTTTTGGAAGATAAGCTAGTTCTCTTAGCGGTTTAACTGAAGGATCTGTTGTGACATTTGTAGGTAACCTACCAAGTGCAACATTATCAAAATTTAGATTGTGTCTGTCAAAAGTAGCTAATTCATATTCCTCGGTCATTGAAAGACAATTAGTTGGACAATATTCAACGCAATTTCCACAAAATATACAAACTCCAAAGTCAATAGAATAATTTCTAAGTTCCTTTTTTTTGGTTTCTTTATTCATTACCCAATCAACGACTGGTAGATTTATGGGGCATACTCTCACGCAAACTTCACAAGCAATACACTTATCAAATTCATAATGTATTCTTCCTCTATATCTTTCAGATGGTATTAATTTTTCATATGGATATTGGACAGTAACAGGTCTTCTTCGAAGATGATCAAAAGTTACTGATAAGCCATTATATAAATATTTACCAGCATTAAATGCTTCTTTGATATAGCTATTAATTTGTTGAAGGAAATTTTTCATTTTCGAAGAATTTACTTAGTTATTTTATTTTAGTGGATTAATTTTTAATTTAAGTATTTTTACTTAAGTTTAACCACCAAAGAATTGCGGAAAAGCAAGTTTTAATCCTGCAGTTATCAAAAGATTAGCAAGAGAAATTGGAAGAAGAAACTTCCATCCTAGATCTAATAGTTGATCTATTCTTACTCTAGGAGTTGTCCAACGCAATAATATTGCAATGAAAACTAAAAGATAAGCTTTCAATACAGTCATTACAATTCCTATTGATGCAGTGAAAACTTGTATGAAGGGTGCATTAATTGGCAAATTTAGAAACTTAGCTATTAATTCAACTGGAATAGGAAACCCCCATCCTCCTAAATAAAGTATTGATACCAATAAAGCGGAAAGGATTAGGTTAATGTAACTACCAAGGTAGAACAATGCGAATTTCATTCCTGCATATTCAGTTTGATATCCTGCAACTAATTCTTCTTCAGCTTCAGGCAAGTCAAATGGAAGTCTCTCACATTCTGCAAGAGCACAAATCCAAAAGACTATAAAACCAACTGGTTGTCTCCATATATTCCAACTTAGGATTCCAGCACCACTTTGTTGGTTGACAATGTCAATAGTGCTTAGAGAATTTGTCATTAGGACGATAGCCAGTACAGATAAAGCTAAAGGAATTTCGTAACTTATTGATTGAGCTGCTGCTCTTAAACCTCCTAATAAAGAGTACTTATTGTTTGATGCATATCCGCTCATGAGAAGTCCAATTGGCTGGATACTGCTTAAAGCAATCCATAGGAAAATTCCAATACCAACATTACTTATTAAAAGGTTTTGTCCAAAAGGAACAATTAGCCAGGACAGAATCACTGGAACAAGAACTAATATAGGTCCTGCAGTGAAAAGAATTCCATCTGCTTTAGCAGGAATAATATCCTCTTTTACAAGTAACTTAAGACCATCTGCAATTGGTTGAAGGACACCAAGCGCCCCTGCATATTCGGGACCTATTCTTTGTTGAGCAGCAGCAGATATTTTTCTTTCAAGCCAAACTGTTACTAAGACTCCAACTACTGCTGCCACCAAAACCAAAAGCATAGGGAGAGGGAGCCAAATTATATGAGCGATTTCGCTGGACAGGCCAAAACCTTTTAAAAATTCATTAAAACTATATTCGAGGTCTAATCCGTATTCCAAAATTTTTATGTTATTTACTTAATAGATTAACTCTTCACAAACAATATGTGTGTTTTTTATGAAAAGCTTCAAATATTATTCTCTGTTTTCTAGACTGACCCAATCTCTTGGTGCTGAACCTGTGTAGATTTGCGATGGTCTGAAAATTCTATTTGCTCCAAGTTGCTCTCTCCAATGAGCTAACCAACCAGCCACTCTAGATATGGCAAAAATTGGAGTAAATAAATCACGAGGAATACCAAGTTTTCTATAAACAAGACCAGAATAAAAGTCCACGTTAGGGAATATACCCTTAGGTCCGAGTCTTGGTATTGCCTCTGCTTCAAGTGATTTAGCAACTTCATACATTTCATCTGCTCCAAATCTAATGAAAAGCTCTTCTGCCAGTTTTTGAAGAATTATTGCTCTTGGATCTTTGACTTTATATTCTCTGTGGCCGAAGCCCATTATCTTACTTTTATTTTTTATTGCATTATCTAAAAAGGACCTAGCATTTTCTGGGGTTTTAATCTCTTCTAACATTGTAATCACATCCTCATTTGCTCCTCCATGCAATGGGCCAGCAAGGGTTCCTACTGCAGAGGCGATGACAGCATATGGGTCTGTAAGAGTGCTTGCAGTAACTCTAGCGCTAAATGTACTGGCGTTTAAACTATGCTCGGCATGTAGAATTAAACACCTATCAAAAACTTTTGCAGCTATAGGATCTTGTTCTTTTTCAGTCAGCATGTAAAGAAAATTTGATGAGTAAGTTAAATCATCTCTAGGTTGAATTGGGTCTTGTCCTTTTCTAATAAGTTGAAACGCAGCAATCATTGTGGGTATTTTTGCTATTAGCCTTATGACTGCGTTGTAGATGTAATTAGGATCATCTATTGCCCTGCGCGAATAAAAGAGCCCCAAAGAAGCCGCGCTAGATTGAAGAGCATCCATAGGATGACCTGTCGCAGGGAAACATTTCATCATATCTCTGACTCTAAAACTTAACCTTCGATGCATCTGAACTTCTTGTTCGAAATCTCTAAGTTGTATAGCTGTTGGCAATTCACCCCAAATCAATAGGTATGTAGTTTCTAAAAAACTGCTTTTTTTGGATAGTTCCTCAATGGAATAGCCTCTGTACAATAATTTACCTTTGTTGCCATCAATATCACAGATAGATGAATTAGTAACGGGGACACCCTCTAATCCTGGTTTTAAAATTAGTTTTTTATTGTCCAATTGCTTAATTCAATATCAAATACTTATAGATTAAAGATAGTCAAATAATTTTTAATTAACCACAAGTTATTAACTTCACAAAAATTTCAAATGATTGTCTTTCAAGCTTAATTGAATAACTTTATTAAGGTATTTTTAAACTTGTTTCTGTATAAAGAATTGGATTTTTTTCTGGAATAGATTGACTTATGATTTCTAGATATTCTTCATTTGATATTTTCAAAATATTTTTTATTAAAAAATTAAGATCTTCCAATTCAGGTAAATATTTAATTTTATTGGAATTGTCATCTTTGATATCAACTTTGGCAAAAAGAAAAGTAGATTTATCTTTATTACTTTTTAGGTTGAAAAATTTTTTTGAGATTGTTTCTAGCTTTTTACTATCTATTAAAAAATTACTTATGAATTGCAAACCTCCTGATTCTATTGAATAGATATTTTCAAAAGTTAATTGTTTTATTGCATCGTTTTTTTCTTCAAGAATATCTTTGGAGTATATTGAGTAAATATCTTCATTTTGTTTTAAAGTATACTTGTTGAAATCTTTTAGTTTTTCCAAAGCACTTAAATCAAATTGATTTTCAGTATTTTTTTCAAAAGTAAAAAGCCAATCTTTTTTTGAATTGAGAATTAAGATGTTTTGATTTGTATTTTGGTTAAAATCTTCAAAAAAACTTTGTTCAAAATTATTTATAAAAGGTTTTAGATATTTTTCAAAATTCTTAATTTCAGTAAAAATTGAAACTTGAGGATTATCTTTATTCGTATTTTCTTTATTTATAAACTTATCATAAGCAAGAATATCAATATTTTTTTTATTACTTAGTAGATATGATTTTAAAATTAAATGTTTATTTTTTAAATTAAATGTAGTAGCTACAATATCCTCATTTTTATTAGTAAAAATTTCGTTATCAAAAAATATACTTTCCCCAAAGTTTTTTGTAAATAATATATTTTTTTGATTTTTGAGTCCGAAAAGTTCTCCCTCATACTGAAATTTGTTTTCTTTAAAATCATTACTAGACTTAATACAATTTTTGATCAATTTTTTATCTGATGAAGCAATAATATAATTATCGTTGGTTCGGTATATATAGTTAAGGAAATTTATTTTATTTTCTCTATTAAATGAAATTATCTCATCAATTTGATCAATTTTATAAGGCAAATTTAATAAATCGTCTATTGTTTTTTCTGGCTTAATTTTAAAAATAATCAAAATATCATCTTTAAGCTTTTTATTATTTTCAAAAAATGAGATTATAAGTTCATTATTATAGATATCTTCTAATTTATTGTTGCCTAGATCTATACCTAAGTAATCTAATATAGAGTCTTTTATCAATACTAATTCATCTTGGTTTGTTGGATTTTTATCTTTTTCATTAGTATTAAAAATATGAAAACTATCTAAATTTGAAATAAATAATAATTTATTGTTTTTAGGTATATACCTTAAGATATTTAATTGCTCAATATTTGTACTTTGCTCCTTATTTTTATTAGCAGAAACTTTTTTAAAACCAAAAAAAAGTAATAAAGATAATAATAGTATTATTGCTACTACTCTAAGTTTCATTATCAATGTTTATTTTTATTTTTAACAATAAACTTCCTACTGCAACTTAATTTATTAAATTGTAAATAACACATAATTTATCTTATAAATTGGTAAGTTATCCAAAATCTATAAATGCTTCTAGTCTCAATGATTGGTTTAATTCTGAGAAAGAAGATCCAGTTTTGATTGATGTAAGAGAACAGTCAGAGCTTGAAATAGCTCGTTTCTCAAAAGAATTTTTACATATACCAATTAGTAAAGTAACTTCTGAATATGTTGAAGAAATATTTGCTGGTTTATTAGACAGAGAAATTGTTGTTACCTGTCATGCAGGAATAAGAAGTTATAACTTTTCTCAATGGTGCTTGGATAATAATATTGTGAGCGAAATATGGAATTTGGAGGAGGGTATTGATGGATGGAGTAGATATATTGACCCATCAATCCCAAGGTATTGATTAAATATCTAATGAAGATGCAACAGTATTAACATCTTTGTCGCCTCTACCAGAGCAATTGATAACTATATGTGTATCTTTTTCAAGAGTAGGGCATAATTTATCTAACCAAGCAAAGGCATGGGAAGTTTCAAGTGCAGGTATAATCCCTTCTAGTTCACTAACAAGTTTTAAAGCGTCTAATGCTTCTTGATCTGTGACTGATCCATATTCTGCTCTACCTATATCTTTTAAATGGCTATGTTCAGGACCTACTCCAGGGTAATCTAAACCTGCACTTATTGAGTGAGCTTCTTGTACTTGACCATTATCATCTTGCAAGAGAAGACTCATTGATCCATGCAAAATTCCAACTGACCCTTTAGTGATAGTTGCAGCATGTTTGTCAGTATCAACTCCACTTCCTGCGGCTTCAACTCCAATAAGACGCACAGAAGTTTCTTTAACAAAAGGATGGAAAAGCCCCATTGCATTTGATCCTCCACCTACACAAGCAAGCAAAATATCTGGCAAAGATCCAAATGATTCCAAACATTGTTTTTTAGTTTCTTCCCCTATAACTGCATGAAAATCTCGCACAATTTTTGGGAAAGGGTGTGGGCCTGCAACAGATCCTAAAATGTAGTGTGTGGTTTCGACATTAGAAACCCAATCTCTAATGGCCTCACTGGTAGCATCCTTAAGTGTTGCAGTTCCAGAATTTACAACTTTAACTTCAGCTCCTAAAAGTTTCATTCTGAAAACGTTGAGAGATTGCCTTTTTATATCTTCAGCACCCATGTAGATAATACATTTCAAGCCAAATCTTGCACAAACAGTAGCAGTAGCAACTCCATGCTGACCAGCTCCAGTTTCTGCAATTATTCTTTTTTTGCCCATTCTTATTGCCAATAAAGCTTGTCCAAGAGCATTATTAATCTTGTGAGCCCCAGTATGATTTAAATCTTCTCTTTTAAGCCATATTCTAGGAGTTGCTTGTTTATTTTTGTAATGTTCAGTAAGTCTTTTGGCTTCATAAAGTGGTGTTTCTCTTCCTACATAAGTCTTAAGTAGATGATTTAATTCTTCTACAAAAAGTTTATCTTTCCATGCATTAGATGCAGCGTCTTCAAGCTCAAAAAGAGCGGGCATGAGCGTTTCAGGTACATATTGACCACCATATTTTCCAAATCTTCCCTCTTTGGAGGGTTGATTTAAATCGTCATTTTTATAGTTTTGATTTTTGCTATAAAATGTACTTACCACTTTTTCTATAGAATAGTTATTTACTAACTATAGATTATATTGAAAATAATGGAAAAAAAGAATTGGATCGAATTTGATAATCAAGAAAAGAAATCTGAAGAAACAGCTAAGGTAGATACTTTTAATAAAAGATCAAAAATAACAATTTTAAAACAAAAAAAAGGTAAAAAGGGCAAGACTATAACTTTAATTAGAGGTTTAGATACTGAGGATGAAATCTTATTAAAAGAATTACTAAAAAAAATTAAAGTTTTTTGTGGGACTGGAGGAACATTAATTGATAGAAATATCCAGTTACAGGGCGATATGGTATCGAAATCAATTGAGTTTCTTCACAAAGAGGGATTTCATAATTTATGAAGCAAGGGTTAGGATAGGTTTTTAATTTTATTGAAGTAAAAAATGAAAGAACAAAATCAAACAAAGTCAACCAATATAAAGTGGCACAACTTAACTATTGATAGAGAAAAGTTAGAGAAAATGAGAGGTCATAAAGGTATGGTTATCTGGTTTACAGGTTTATCTGGTTCTGGTAAAAGTACTTTGGCCAACGCTTTAAATGAAGTTTTACACTTAGATGGTTTTTCTACTTATGTGTTGGATGGAGATAATATTAGGCACGGATTGTGTAAAGATCTTGGCTTTTCGGATGAAGATAGAGAAGAAAATATAAGAAGAATTGGCGAAGTTGCGAATTTATTTATGAATGCTGGGATAATAACTATTACAGCATTCGTTTCGCCATTTATTAGCGATAGAGATAAGGTGAGAAAAATTATTGGATCTAAGGATTTTATTGAAGTTTATTGTGCTGCTGATATCACAGTTTGCGAAAATAGGGATACTAAAGGTCTTTATAAGAAAGCTCGTTTGGGTGAAATTAAGGAATTCACAGGGATTTCTAGTCCATATGAAACTCCTCTTAATCCCGAAATTGTTGTTGATACAGGTTCGTTGGATTTAAATGATTCCGTTGAAAAAATTATTAACTACCTTAAAAAAGAAAACTTTCTTAACAAGGCCTAATAGAAAAATATTAGTTCATTTATTTTGAAGATAATTGTCAGGTCCAATATTTGATAACTTACTATTTTTAATTCTTACCTGTGTATGTAGTTTTTCTCTGAATTCTTTCAAATTTTTCTTCATGGATACATCAAATAAACTGATCATCTCTATTGCCAATAATCCAGCATTCTGACCTCCATTAATTGCAACTGTTGCAACTGGAATTCCAGCGGGCATTTGAACGATAGATAAAAGAGAGTCAATCCCCTTAAGTGTCTTACTCTCTACTGGTACGCCAATAACAGGAATGCAAGTTATGGATGCCAGCATTCCTGGAAGATGAGCAGCACCCCCAGCACCGGCAATTATTACTTTTATGTTTTCTGATTCTGCATTTTTTGCATATTCCATCATTTCAATAGGCGTTCGATGAGCAGAAAGTATACAAACTTCAGTTTTTATTCCAAATTCTTTTAAAATATCTATGGTTGGTTTCAACGTTTTTAGATCTGAATCACTACCCATTACGACAGCAATTTTATAAATATCTTTAGAATTCAATTCTGACAAAATAACAAATCAATTCTTTCCTATAATGGCGTGCAATTAATTTGGCGCCAGTTAGTTAGTATAAAAAGAATAAATTTTATAGAATATTATGACGTCAAATAAGATTATCGAAAAAAGTGAAGTAAGACAGTATTTTAATGGTACTGGTTTTGAAAGATGGAATAAAATTTATAGTAAATCTGATGAAATTAATACAGTCCAGAAAAATATTAGGAAAGGACATCAAAAAACTTTAGATGATGTAGTCTCATACATCAAAAATTATCCTGAACTAACAAAAAAAAGTTATTGTGATGCAGGCTGTGGTGTAGGAAGTCTTTCCATACCTTTATTAAGACTTGGTATAAAAGAACTACAGGTGAGCGATATTTCTTCTGAAATGATTAAAGAAACAAAAAAACGCATTCATGAATTAGGTTTGAGTCAAGATAAAATTAAATATGAAGTATGTGATCTGGAAAAATTAAAAGGATTATTTGATGTTGTAGTTTGTTTGGATGTATTTATTCATTATCCTCAGCCGGTTGCAGAAGAAATGGTTCAACATCTATGCGATTTAAGCAAAGAAAAACTAATCGTTAGTTTTGCTCCTTATACGCCAGTTCTTGCTGTTCTAAAAAATATTGGAAAATTATTTCCTGGGCCAAGTAAAACTACAAGGGCATATACATTGAAAGAAAAAGGTATAATTAATGCTGCTAAAGAAAGAGGATTTAAAGTTGTAAAAAAGAAATTAAATCAAGCTCCTTTTTATTTTTCAAAACTAATTGAATTCGAAAAAATTAAATAATTTATTTTACTAAATGATTTTCAAGTGCATAACGAACTAATTCTGTTCGGCTAGATGTACCTGTCTTGATAAAAAGTCTACTTACATATTTCTCAACATTTCTAATGGATGTTTCAAGCTTTCTAGCAATTTCCTTGTTCATGAGTCCCTCTGCTACTAGTTGAAGCACACTTGCTTCTCTAGGAGTAAAACTAGGAATATTTATTTTATTTTCTGGATTAGTCTGGTTTTGGTCTGTGAGCATAGATTTTATTTCAGTAATTTGTTTTGCCATTTTGCTTACGTCAATATCTGCAAATCGTGCCGCTTCTTTTAATAGTCGTTCTTGTCTGTTGATTACATTTTTAACTCTTGCAGCTAATTCATCGGGATCGAAAGGTTTGGAAATATAATCATCAACTCCTGCAAGATAACCTTCTGTTCTGTCTAAGGTCATTCCTTTTGCAGTTAGAAAAATAACTGGAGTTCCTCCTAATTTTTCATCCTCTCTAATTTTTTCTAATAAATCATAACCGTTGGCTCGGGGCATCATGACATCGCTAATTATCAAATCGGGGAAAATTGTTTGAGCTTTTTCCCAACCATCCTCGCCATCAACTGCAATAAATATTTCAAAGCCTTCATCCTCTAGAAATGTTTTAACAGCTGTTCTTAACCCAGGCTCATCATCTACTAATAAAATTCTTGATTTTTTTACTGGTTCATTATTTATTTGATTAATTTCATTCATTTTTAAATTTTTTAAATTTGATTTTCTAGTAATAAACAGAATTTTATATACTAAACATAATGCTATCAACTCCCATACTACTAGACTATCAATCTTCGACTCCTTGCTCTAAAGATGTTGTTGATTCTATGAAACCTTTTTGGAGTGAGATATTTTCTAGCCCTGCAAGCAAATCTAATTTGGCGGGGATTAACGCAAGCGCTATATTGGAAGCCTCAAGAGAAAAAATAGAACAAAATTTATTTCTAAAGAATAAAAAAGTTATTTTTACAAGCGGGGCAACTGAATCTAATAACTTAGCCTTATTAGGTTTTGCTAGAAATTTCTATAAAAAAACGGGAAATTATGGACATATTATTACCTTAAAAACGGAGCATAAAGCTGTTTTGGAGCCCCTAAACCAATTAAAAAAAGATGGATTTATGGTTACAGAAATTAATCCTGAGAAAGATGGTTTAATTTCAGAAGAACAATTCAAAAAAAATATAAGAGAAGATACATTTCTGGTTAGTGTCATGTTGGCAAATAACGAAATAGGAGTTATTCAGCCCATAGAGAATATTTCAAAGATATGTAAATCAAGAGGAATAACATTTCACTCAGATTTTGCACAATGTTTAGGTTATATGGTGTTAGACAATCTTTTATCAGATGTAAACATGATAACGATGAGTTCTCACAAAATATATGGTCCTAAAGGGATAGGACTTCTTTTGATTGATGAAGAAATTAATCTTGAGCCTTTAATTATTGGAGGAGGTCAGGAATATGGTCTTAGGTCTGGCACATTACCTCTTCCATTAGTAGTTGGCTTTGCTAAAGCAATAGAGATAGCAGTTTTTAATCAAAAAAATAATTCTGAGAAATTACTTTTTTACAGAAATAATCTCTTAGAGGGGTTGTTAAAAAATAATTCTGGTTTATTAATTAATGGCTCCATAGAAAAAAGATTACCTCATAATTTAAATTTGACTGTATTGGATATAAACGGAGCAAAGTTTCATAAACTTTTAAAATCCCAAATAATTTGTTCTACTGGATCTGCATGTAGTAATGGTGAACCATCTCATGTTTTACTAGCCTTAGGAAGATCTCTTAAAGAAGCAGAATCTTCAATAAGGTTAAGTATTGGATTAAGCACTAATTCAAAAGACATAGAACAAGCAATTCATATTCTTACAAATACGATCAGATCATTACGATAGAAATTATTGGCTTTTAATATAATTGAGCAATTCTTAATTTTCCACTTCTAGCTCTTTTATTTATTTCAACTTCTTGTTCGGAAGGAGTTATTGGCTTTTTTGTCAGGTTTTTTAGTCTTTGATCATTCTTAAAACAACTTTTAACTAACCTATCCTCAAGGGAATGAAAACTAATAATTGAAATAATGCCCCCTGGCAAAAGCCACTCAGGTACAACTTGCAAAAATTTTTCTAATACTTCAATTTCTTTATTAACAGCAATTCTTAGTGCTTGAAATGTTCTTGTTGCTGGATGTATTTTTTTATATCTTTGTTTTGGTGGGAAGCAGCCTGCAATAGAATAAGCTAACTCTTTTGTTCCAGAATATTTCCCATTTTCCTTTAAATCCGTTTTTATTTTCCTAGCAATCTTTCTTGATAATCTCTCCTCTCCGTATTTGTAGATTAGGTTAGCTAGATCTTTTTCATTTAAAGCCTCAATTAATTTCTCAGCATCAACATCAAGCAAAGGATTCATGCGCATATCAAGTGGACCATCTTTTTGGAAACTAAATCCTCTTTTAGGGTCATCAATTTGGTTACTATTTACTCCAAGATCTGCAATCACAAAAGAAACTTTTTCTTTTGGTACAAAATCCGCAAAATTTGAAGCCCTTATATCAATCCTATTTTTAAACTCATCAAGTTTTTTTAATGCTGATTTCCTAGCGAATGGATCTTGATCAAGTCCAATTATATTTAAATCCGAATATTTTCTCAATAAATGATAAGAGTGCCCGCCTCCGCCTAAAGTTGCGTCTATCCCCTTAAGTTGATTGTTATGTATCAGTGGGTAATGCTCTAATGAGTCCATAATTTCATCTGTCATAACTGATTGATGATTGAAAAAAGATGAATCAGATAGGTCAGTTTGCATAACTTTCGACTAAGATTTATTTAGAAGTTAAATTTTGAATGGCTCAGCTAGAGACTAGAACAGAACCAATGGTGGTCAATTTTGGCCCTCACCATCCCTCAATGCATGGGGTTTTAAGGTTAGTTGTAACTCTTGATGGTGAGAATGTCATTGATTGTGAGCCAGTAATTGGATATTTACATAGAGGAATGGAAAAGATAGCTGAAAATAGGACAAATGTAATGTATGTCCCTTATGTAAGCAGAATGGATTATGCCGCAGGAATGTTTTATGAAGCTATTGTAGTAAATGCTCCTGAAAGATTAGCTAATATTCCAGTCCCCAAAAGAGCTAGTTACATCAGAGTTCTTATGCTCGAACTTAATCGTATTGGTAATCATCTTTTATGGCTTGGTCCCTTTTTAGCAGACGTAGGAGCTCAAACTCCATTTTTCTATATTTTTAGAGAAAGAGAGATGATCTATGATCTCTGGGAAGCTGCTACTGGACAAAGGCTAATAAATAATAATTTCTTTAGAATAGGTGGAGTCGCATGTGATCTCCCATACGGATGGTTAGAAAAATGTATAGACTTTTGCGATTGGTTTGGTCCTAAGATAGACGAATACGAAAAATTAATAACTAATAATCCAATTTTTAGAAAAAGAATCGAAGGTCTTGGAACAATACAAAGAGACCAGGCAATTAATTGGTCTTTATCTGGGCCAATGCTTAGAGCTTCTGGAGTTGCCTGGGATTTAAGGAAAGTCGATAGTTATGAATGTTATGACGATTTTGATTGGCAGATTGCTTCAGAAAAAGAAGGTGATTGTTACGCCAGATATCGAGTAAGAGTTGAGGAGATGAGACAATCACTAAGCATCATTCGCCAAGCCTGCAAAATGATTCCAGGAGGTCCAACAGAAAATTTAGAAGCTCAAAGAATGGCGACTGAAGATAAGAAAAGTGAAATATTTGGTATTGACTATCAATATGTAGCTAAGAAGGTTGCTCCAACTTTTAAAATTCCTAACGGAGAATTGTATACAAGATTAGAGTCCGGTAAAGGTGAAATAGGTGTATTTATTCAAGGAAATAATGAAGTTACTCCATGGAGATTTAAAATCAGAGCAGCTGATTTAAATAATCTGCAAATATTGCCTCATATTCTTAAAGGTGCCAAAATCGCCGATATTATGGCAATTCTTGGCTCAATAGATGTAATTATGGGATCTGTTGATAGATAAGTTCTTTAAATGAAACCCGCTGATTGGTTAACATTGCAGAAGAAGGTAAGATTTGGCGATTGTGATTCTGCAGGTGTAATTCATTTTCATAACTTATTAAAATGGTCACACGAAGCTTGGGAAGAGAGTATTGAAATTTATGGGATTCCTTATAATGATATTTTCCCAGATTTTTCTATCCGTAAAAGTCAAATTATTTTTCCCATAGTAAATTGTGAAGCAAACTTTCTCGCGCCTATAAAAATTGGAGATTTTTTAAAAGTAAAAATTGCCCCTCATAAAATTAATTCACATTTGTTCCAAGTAAATAGCTTTTTTATAAAAAATGGAAATAAAGTAGCAGAAGGGAAAATAATACATTGTTCTTTAGATGTTGATTCAAGAAATAAAATAGAACTTCCCGATCAGTTAGAAAGATGGATAGAGGCTTCAAATATAAGCAAAAATTTTAAAGAATGCTAATTATTATTTTTTAAATTTATAGTTTATTTTTTCTGTCCTGGTATTTTTGTCTTTAACAATCCACTTTTCAGGTTTTTCATGTTTAGGCCAACTTTGAGAAAATTTTTTTAATAAATTTAATGAATTTTCAATATTTTTATTATTTGTATTTTCTTTATATTCAACAATTATTTTAATTTTATTTCCCCATAATTTGTCGGATACTTTTGAAATATTGAATTTATTAATTGGGATATTTTCTTTCATAATGAAATCATTTAATCGAGATTCAATTATATTTGGGAAAACGATTTCTCCTCCTGAATTAAAAGCGTTATCACTTCTTCCAAGAAAGTTTAAATATAAAGAATTATTGATTTGATTAATTTCACCTAAATCACCGGTGCACCACCACCCATTTTGATTTTTGAAATTTTTAGTTTTTGAAGAGTCTATTATTTCGATTCCAATTCTTTCTGATTTAATCTCGATTAATCCTTGTGTGTTGATTCTTATTTTGGTATCAGGTAGTATTTCTCCAACATTTTTAAAACCCATTAAGAATTCTTTTGGTTTTAAACTCGTAACCATTGCTGCTGTTTCAGTTGAGCCGTAACAAGGTGCTAATTTTATTTTTTCTTCTATACATTGTTCTGCAATGTCCCTTGAAATTGAAGCTCCACCTACCCAAATTAGATCAAAAATTTTTAGCCAACTAATACCATCTTTTTGAGTTAAAAGTCTTTGTAATTGTGTAGGTACTAATGATGTAATCAAGTGTTTTTTGTTTTTTTTAGATTTAATTGTGAAAAGTAAAAGTTCTCTAGTTTTTTTTATTAAATTCGGAGAAATATTAATACAATTACATCCCCAAGTTTGACTTCTAAATATTGGCATTAATCCACTTATATGGTTCAGGGGTAAAGTATTTAAAATTAAGCAGTTTTGCAATTCAAATCCTTGCTCTATTAGCCATTGCCCTGATGTAACTGCAGATAATTTAAGATTATTTAAATGGTGAAAACATTGTCTTGGTTTTCCAGAACTACCACTACTGTTTAAGATAATTGCTGGTCCATGCTCAGTAATTGAATTCAATACATCTTCATATTTATAAAATTTGTTTTTAACGTAAATAATTTTATTCTCTCTAATTTTTTCAATAATTTTCTCTACAGATTGAGTTTCATTATTTTCAACTTCAATAGTATGAATTTTAGTTTTCATAATTGATCCCATATCTTTTTTGCTTCATTTAAAAATAGAAACGAATTAGGGAATTTATTCATTGCTAAACCAGGAACTTTTGGAGTTGGTCCTTGTAATTGTAGAGACGATAAATGATAAAGCCATCTCTTCCCTATTCCAGTTTCAAATGAGGTACTTATAGATATTAAAGCTTTTTTATTTTCTAATTCTTTTAAAAGCTTAACTGGATTATTTTCTTGAGAAGGCCTTCGAATTTGCCAACCCTTCCACTCATCAATCAAAGTTGGAAATTTTAAAAGTGATTCGTCTAAGGCTATTGGGATTTTTTTGTTGAGTTCTTTCATTCCTTCAATATCATCAACACAGAGAGGTTGTTCTAACCAATCTATATTTTTGTTATCTTTCAAAATATCAGCCCATCTATTAGCTATCTTTCTCCCCCAAGAACCATTAGCATCTATTCTTAACTTAATATTATTGCCTATATAGCTTAAAATTTCCTCTAAATTTGCTTCTTCCTTATGGTTATCTCTTAATGCTACTTTCCATTTGATAGTTAATGATTTTCCAATATTAGATTGTCTTTTTTTAATTTCATTTAGCTCTGAAATTACATTTTCAGAATTTAAAAGTATGGCTGTTTTATCAATTTCATCAAAAGCATATTTTTCTTTAAAAATTATTTTTCTATTTATCTCAGCTAATGCAGAATTTATTGCAGATTGAATACATGGGTGAAAAATATTTATTTGCGTAGATAGATTATATTCTTCTACATTCTCAGGGATCATATTTAGTTGTTTTGCACATTTTTTTAAGTCTTCTTCTAGAAGTGGTGAAACTTCTCCAAACCCAATTTTTTTATCATTACTTATTAATTTAATTATCCAACCCAGTTTTGTAAGATAAGTGGTTTTAGAATTTTCTACTTTTGTGGATAACTTAAAGCTATAAGATTTTTTTTTAAATATTAAGTTCATTTATTAAGCAAGTAATTAAATATTAATCCCATGATTAAGCCAACTCCATTAAGAGTTTGAAATTTTATTGCGACGAATTTAGAATTTTTTATTGCAGAAGGTTTTTTATACGAATATCTTAATAAATTTATAAGTCCCATTGCTTGAGGAAAACTAATCAAATAAAGGATACAAAACACTGGAATAAATCCAGTAACTATGGTTAAAAGTTGAAAAATATATATTGTAAAAATTATCCAAGGCACAAATTGAGAACCTTTTTTTGCTCCTAGGCGAACTAAAGGTGAATTTTTCCCATGCTTTTTATCTTCAGAAATTTGATGAAAATGAGAACAAAATAATACAAGAGTTGTTGCTAATGAAGGTCCTGAACCAAGTAATAAAGAAACTTTCCAGGGAATATCTTCGAAGTAAATATTAGAAGGATTTAACGCAATTAATACTGCAGAGTAGGCAAAAGGTCCAAATGCAAGCCAGCATAATGGCTCTCCTAAACCTTGATAGCCAAATCTAAAAGGAGGTCCTTGATATAAATATCCTAAGAAGCAGCATGATGCCACCAAAATCAAAATGTTTATACTTGTTGATACTGAAATAATTGAAATTATTAATAAACCAATAACTAAAGATGTATATGCAATAAATGAAATTATTTTTTTATTTTTTACAAGATTTACAATTGAATGGAATTTAAATTCATCGATTCCTGTTTCTGCGTCGAATAAATCATTAGTTAGGTTTTCCCAAAGTAATATAAAAATTGCAGCTAAAGTAAATGCAATCAAATTATAAATTTTTACCTTTTCATATTGATTGAGTATAAAAGCCCCTGTTATTAAAACCGGAAGTATGGCAACAGAATAAAGAGGCCATTTAACCGCTTGTTTCCATAATTTTTTTTTATCTTCTTCCATTTTTATTTGACTCACAATATTCGATCATTATTAAATGTAGTTTATAAATTGAGTTACATTTTTTACTTTATTGCATGATTTTTAGTTATTTTCAATAAGTAATGAAAAATGATTTAAACTTAACAGATTTTTTAAAAGATGTATTTTCCTCTTTCGATAAAAAAGTGGCGAATGCTGGATTAGTAAGTATTTGTGTTGAGATTCCTTGTATTGATTTATTAAAAGTATATGAATTGTTTATAAATAAATATCCGTTTTCTTCATTTTGGGAGGAATCTAATGGTATTTCATATATTGCTTTTGAGAAATGTAAATATGTTACTTTGGATGGTCCAAAAAGATTTGAGGTGGCAAAAGAGTTTAATTCTGAGAATTTTAAAAATTTAATTAACTTAACTAATGAATCAAATATTTCTGCACTTTCAAAAATAATTTATTTATTTTCTTTTTCTGAAAACTTGAATAATAAGAATTTATCTTCTGATGTCCCTAGTTTGGAAGCTATCTTGCCAAAAATATTAATTATTAAAAGTAATAAGAATTGCTGGTTAAGAATCAATGGTCATGTAGAAGGTAAATCATCATTAAGAACGTTAATTGAAGAAATATGGACAATTAGAAATCAAATTATCAATTCTAGCTCAGAATTAATAAAATCATCTAGCTTAAAAACTAGTTTTGATTTACCAATTATTGATGATTTCTTGCACTCCTTAGAAATTTCAAATACAAGTTTGAAAAAAGTAGTAAATAGAGGAATTCAATTAGTAGAAAAAGGTATTCTCGAAAAGATTGTTTTAGCGAACAGGATTAAAATAAAATTTAAAAATAAATTAGATTTAGTAGAAATTTTAAAAAGATTAAAAAAGAATCATCCAAATACATGCAGATATGTTTGGAAAAGAAATAGTAAGGATATTTTGTTTGGAGCATCTCCAGAAAAATTATTTTCTTTTACTAAACCTGATTTAACTTTGGAGGCTCTTGCTGGAACTATCTCTACTAATTCAAATTTTAAGAAACTCCTAAAAAGTACTAAAGACTTAAAGGAACATAATTACGTAACACAGCATTTGATTAAATGTTTAGAAGTTTCAAAAATAAAAAATTTTGAAAAAAGTGATATTAAGGTAAATTCATTTGGAGATATTTCTCATTTGCAAACACTCATTTTCTCTAAAGTTGAAAATATATGTCCTTTTGAATTGCTTAAAAACTTACATCCATCTCCGGCTGTTTGTGGTTACCCAAAAAATGCAGCATTGGATTGGATAAACACCCTTGAGTCTTTTCCTAGAGGAAATTATGCTTCTCCAATGGGTTGGGTTGATTCATCAGGAAATGCTTCATTTCTTTTAGCAATAAGAGGAGCTAGGTATATTGAAGAAAATATTGAATTTACTGCCGGTTCGGGTATAGTCTCAGGCTCAGTTTTAGAGAAAGAAATAGATGAGATTAAATTGAAATTTGAATCTATAGTAAAACAAATATTTTTTGCTAAAAATCCTAGATAATTTCCATTAATTTTTCAATAACTTCCATTGAAACATTTTTATTGGATAAATTTTCTATTTCTCTTAAACCTGTTGGACTGGTTACATTAATTTCGCTAAGCATTCCATTTATTACATCAATACCTACAAAAAATAAACCTTCATCTTTGAAGTGTTGAGATAATTCTGAGCAGATACTTTTTTCTTTTTCTGTTAGTAATGTTGGTTCAGCCTTTCCTCCCATTGCTAAATTACTCCTAAAATCGCCTCCTTGAGGAATCCTATTTATTGATCCAATTGCTTCACCGTTTACGATAATTATTCTTTTATCACCCTCTATAACTTCAGGAATAAATTTTTGCATCATAACGGGTAACTCTTCTTGAGAAGTTATTAATTCAATGATTGATTTAATACCTGGAGAATCTTTATTTATCCTTATAACACCTTGACCACCTTTTCCTCCAAGAGGTTTTATGACTACTTCATTATTAATATTTGCAAAATTAATAAGATCTTTTACCTTACTCGCAACTATTGTAGGTGCCATTAAATGGCTGTATCTCAGAGCACCTAGCTTTTCATTCCATGCTCTTAAGGATGAAGGTTTGTTAACTACTTTTACTCCTTTTCTCTCGGCAACTTCTAAAAGATGGGTTGCATATAAATAAGCCTCATTTACAGGAGGATCTTTTCTCATCCAAATGCAATTAAATTCGGCAAGAGGGATGCAATCATTCTCTTTGAAAGAGATCCATGGATTGACTTCAACTTTTACCGAAGATGCCCATACTTCATCACCTCTGGCTTCAAGGTCTTGTGGAGTACAACTCCAGATTTCAATATTTTTTTTGTTTGATGCTTGCATTAATGCAGCAGATGAATCTTTTAGTGGATTTATATTTTTTATTGGATCTATTACGAATAGAAATTTCATAAGATCTAGTTTAACAATGCGTCTAATTTATTTTCATTTTCTAATGTATATAGATCGTCGCAGCCTCCAATACCTTCGTTATCTATAAATATTTGTGGTAATGTTCTTCTACCATCAGCTCTTTGAGTCATCAATGCTCTGGCGTCTTCATCGCCATCAATCTTATATTCTGTAAAATTTATATTTTTTTTTCTTGAGTAGAGATTTTGCTCGAATACAAAATGGGCAATATTGCCAAGTATAAATTTCAACTTTGGACATTTTTTTAAAATAATACTTAGTTTATACTATTAAACAAAAGTGCCTGTTAGATTATAAATAACGATTAAATTCTATTTTGATAGATATTACAGATTTCAAAAAAGATCTTTCGGAACTAACAGAGCGCCTGGGTAATGCTCAGGATTGTCTTTGACGTTCCAAGATTAAAAGCGAAAAGGAGAGAGTTAGAGCAAATTTCTGCTCATCCTGAATTTTGGGAGAATCAAGAAGAAGCGAAAAAACAAATGTTAATCCTTGATGATGTTAAGGCTCAACTCGAATTGTTGGATAAATGGAAAACTTTTATTTCTGATGCTAATGCCTCTCTGGAGCTTTATTCTTTAGAACCAGAAGAGGAAATGATTTTGGAATCTAAGCAGGGCCTAAAGAAATTAAGAGAGAATTTAGATAAATGGGAATTTGAAAGATTGTTATGTGGTGAATACGATAAGGAAGGAGCAGTAGTTTCTATTAATGCAGGTGCGGGTGGAACAGATGCGCAGGATTGGGTAGAGATCTTATTGAGAATGTATTCAAGATGGGCCGATAATAATCAAATGAGCCTTTTCATTAATGAATTATCTCAAGGAGAAGAAGCAGGTATTAAGAGTGTAACGTTTGAAATTGATGGAAAATATGCATACGGATATCTACAACATGAAAAAGGAACTCATAGATTAGTTAGGATTTCCCCTTTCAATGCTAATGGTAAAAGACAAACCAGCTTTGCTGGGGTTGAGGTTATGCCAAAATTAGATGACAATATTTCACTTGATATACCTGATAAAGATTTAGAAATTACAACAAGTAGATCCGGTGGGGCTGGAGGTCAAAATGTTAATAAAGTAGAAACAGCGGTGAGAATTGTTCATTTGCCTTCAGGGATTTCAGTAAGATGTACCCAAGAAAGATCTCAATTACAAAATAAAGAAAAAGCTATGTTACTCCTTAAGTCTAAACTACTAGTGATTGCTAAAGAACAACGAGCTGCAGAAGTTGCTGATATTAAAGGTGATATTGTGGAAGCTGCATGGGGCAATCAAATAAGAAATTATGTTTTCCATCCCTATCAAATGGTAAAAGATCTCAGGACTATGCAGGAGACTAACGACTTAGATAGTGTTTTAGATGGTGGACTTGAACCATTTATTCATGATTTATTACGCATGAATATTCCTTCTAACGAATCTACTGAATAACTAATGAAAAATAAAAACGAAAATATAGAAAAAAAAGTTT
>CACCCI010000004.1:0-55505 GCA_902544495.1 uncultured Prochlorococcus sp. | reverse complement strand
TATATCTAATGCAGCCTCATAGCCTAAAGCTATCTCCAGAATCTGATTTGATAAATTCAATTAAAGAATATTCTTTATCGAATAATTTATACGGGTATGTTTCTGGAGTGGTTGGTAATCTCAGAACAGTTTGTATTCAATGCCCAGGTAATCAAGAGATAAATAAATTTGAAGGAAATCTAGAGATAGTTTCTTTAAACGGTCATTTTAATAAAGGAGATGTTCATTTACATTTGAGTTTTGCAGATGAGGGATGTAATGTGTTTGGTGGGCATCTTGAGGAGGGATGTATCGTAAAAAAAGGTGCTGATATATTATTACTTTCTTTTGAACAGAAAATTATTAATATCTCAAGTCATGATTTAATCACAAATGAATCACGTGTAAAAGCATATATTTTAAAGGATTGTCCTTGGTCTAAAAGAGCAATTAGGTTGCTTAATTCTTTATCTATCCCTCATGAAGTTACTTTAATAGAAGATGATGAGAGCTTTCAAAAAGTAATGGCTCAAAGTAGCCATAACACTTTCCCTCAAATATTTTTGGATAAAAAATTTTTTGGAGGATATGATGAACTTTCTGAACAGGCAAAATTAGATAACTTAAGTTCATTTAAGTAATCTAAATTTTTTAAATATTTCGGTTAGTAAGTTTTTCAGCAACTAATTCTTCCTCTAACTGCTTTATTAATCTTGATACAAGACTTTGAAATTCTGGTTGACAGCCTTTGAATGCAGCTTTATGCCTTATTGGCTCATTTCTAGTTCTTAAATCAGTAAGCATTAATTGTAATGCGTCAATTTTGGGATTTATTTTCATAGTTTTAATTTATATATTTACATCTTTTAAATCATTTGCATAGCTTTTTTAAAAGATATCTTTTTATTATCATTCGAACTTGTAACTTCTATTAATTTATTTATTGATTCTTTGTTTTTTAAAGAATCTATACAACATTGCGCAACTAATCTTCTTGGGATTGATCCATTAATTTGAGTATCCTCCTTTGAATAATTTATATTTTCTGATTTAATATCTTCATTTTCCTTTAATCCTCCAGGTCTTATGATAGTCCATTCTAAATTTGAATTTCGTAGAAAGTTTTCACCTAATTTCTTCCAAATAAGAATTAAACCAAATAAGTTTAATGGGTGAAATAATTTACCAGTACAAAGGGAACTAACTAAAATAACTCTTTTAATACCAACTCTTTTGCAACTCTCTAATTGCCTGTATACACCTAATGCATCAACCTTTGCAGGACCAGTTAAATCTAATGATGCTCTCGCTCCAGTCGCAATTATCAAAGCATCACTATCTTTTAAAGCTTTATCAAGTTCTTCTCTATTGTCTAATGAAACCCTAATTGTTTCCAAACTCTCTAGTCCTGCGGTGACTTTTGAATTTTTTCTGATGATTTGCCTTACTTTATATCCTTTCTTAATTGCTTCTTCGGAAATTCTGTAACCTGTTTTCCCCGATGCACCAGTAATTGCTATTTTCATGATTAAAAAATTAATTTAAATATTATATAAATTTCTTAAGGCTTTTTACATATAAATTTCTTTTTTCTTTTGGGATAAAGAGTTCGACATAAAGAACATTTTGTTCCATCACAGCCTCTTGCTGTGCAGTATTCTCTGCCATAAAAGATTATTTGCAAATGTAAGGTATTCCAATCATTAATAGGAAATATTTTTTTAAGGTCTTTTTCTGTTTGAACTACGCTATCACCATTTGATAGCCCCCATCTTTGTGCCAACCTGTGTATGTGAGTATCTACAGGGAATGAGGGTATTTTAAACACTTGAGACATTACAACTGATGCTGTTTTATGACCTACCCCTGGAAGAGATTCAAGCTTCTCAAAAGAATCTGGGACCGCTCCATTATGCTTCTCAATTAATAATTTAGATAAGTTATAAATGTTTTTTGATTTTTGATTAGATAGACCTAAAAATTTTATGTATTCGTAAATGCCTTTAATACCTAGCTGCACCATCTTTTCTGGATTATCTGCAACTTCAAATAGGCTTTTTGTTAATTCATTAACTTTCTTGTCTGTTGATTGAGCACTTAAAACTACGGCGACGAGAAGTGTATATGCATTTGTATGATCAAGAGGTATTGGAGGCGATGGATATAGCTTTTTGAGTTCCTTTCGGATTATTTCTGCTCTTTGGGACTTTCTCATTAAATTTCAAAAAAAAACGGTGTATAAAATTATACAAGGGATATTTTAGGTGAATATTTTCTGCTAACTTAATATATTTGAATAAGAAGAACTTAGTGAAAAATGATGCGTTAATAATTGATGATTTGCATCATAAATACGATAAGCGAGAATCTTCAAATTGGATATTAAACGCAATTAACCTTAAAATTGAAAATGGCGAATTGTTAGGTTTGCTTGGCCCTTCTGGTTGCGGAAAAACTACTCTTTTAAGATTAATCGCGGGGTTCGAATATCCCTCTAGAGGGAGGATTTCTTTAAATGATGAGGAAATTTCAAGTTGGGAAAAAATTCTTAGTCCTGAAAAAAGAAATATTGGTATGGTCTTTCAAGACTATGCACTTTTCCCTCACTTAACTGTTTTGGAAAATGTAATTTTTGGTTTAAAAAACAAAAAAGATAGATCTAGAGTTGACTATTTACTAAATGTTGTAGGTCTTGAAAGTTTTATTGGAAGATACCCACATGAATTATCTGGAGGCCAAAAACAAAGACTAGCAATTGCGAGAGCTCTTGCTCCTGGTACTAATTTTATTTTATTAGATGAACCATTTTGTAGTCTTGATATGCATGTCAAACTAAAATTGAGAAGTGAACTCCCAAATATCCTAAAAGGGTGTAATGCAAGTGGATTGATGGTTACTCATGATCCGGAAGAGGCAATGTCAATTTGCGATAAAGTTGCCGTCATGAATGAAGGAAAAATACATCAAATCGATACACCAATTAACCTTCTAAACAATCCAAAGACCCTATTTGTTAGTAGTTTTATTTTGGGTAATAATATTATTAATCTTCAAAAAAATGGTAATTCATATATGTCTTGTTTAGGTGAGATCAATAGTTCAGGGGTTCTACAGAATTCGAATATTAAAAGTATGTCAATTTCGCCTAAATTTATTTCAATTAAAAGATCGAAATCTGGAATTGCGAATGTAATATCTAAAGAATTTCTTGGAGAATTTCTTATTTATAAAGTAACTATTAATGGAAACATATTGAGGGTTAGAACTGATATTAATAATCTCCTAAATAATGGTGATAAATGTTCTCTTTCTATAAATAAAAATAGTTATTATTTTTTATATCCTGGAGCACATAAGGTATATATATAGAATTTATTTATAGGCAATTACACTTCCCTCCCTTCCAATTAGAGCATTTTTTCTTTTTACATTTCTTTTTTTTATTTTTATATATTTTATTAGATAAAAGCAGTTCAGAAAAACTGTACTCTAAATTCATTTATAGTATTGCGAGTGATTTTCATTATCATATTATTTAATTTAATTTAAAGGATTTATTAATTACTAATTTATACAAAATGTTGTATTATTTTCATAGATACTTATGCGAAAATGAATGAAAATAACTTAAAAACAAAAAAATTAGTCAATTTTGGTCCATCTGGAAGAGCTGTCGCTCAACCAATAGACAAAAGTTTGTTGGATAACATTTTTGAACATCTAACAATGGAAAGATATGCCAATGTTCAATATTTTTCTATTTATCTGTGGTTTCAAGAACGTGATTTAAATGGATTTGCCTCTCATTTTCTAAGAGAATCACAAGGTGAAATGGAACATGCTCAGAAATTTGCAGATTACTTAATCGCAAGAGGACAAAGCGTAAAATTAGATGAAATTCCTGCACCCGTTCAAACGTGGGATTCTATAGAGGAGCTCATTTCTTATTCTTTTAATATGGAGGCTGATTTAACTTCATCTCTACAACAGCTTTATTCCATATCAGAAAGAATTTCAGATACAAGAACTAACGTATTCTTAGATCCAATTATAGAGGCTCAAACACAATCAGAAGATGAATTTGCCAACATACTGGGCAAGGTAAAGTTTGCTTCAAATCAACCTTCGGCAATCTTATTAATTGATAGTGATTTAAAGAAAAAATAAATTACTTTCAAACTTATTTTCATTCAATGTTCTTTTCGTTATTTCAACAAGTAAATTAGAAAAGTTAATTTTCCCAGTATTTTTTTTATTTAAGAGCTTAGCTATTCTATAAATCTCATTAACTCTTTTAAAAATATTTTTGTTTTCAGAAAATAACCTTACCTTCAATGCTTTATTTTCTGTAGTTTTATAGGATTTCTTGATATTTCTGAGTCTATTCGATAAAACATCAACTTCCATTAACAAGTTGTTTGTGAGAGATTGTGATTCCTTCATGTTTTTATAGCGGCGATGTTTCAATAAAAGAAGGAGCAACACTGACTGTTTGGGTTCCGATAGGAGCTATTAATAACTCAGATGATCTTAATTTAGAAATTAATCTTGTTGATGTTACTCGTGTAGAACCGATTAATTCGCCAATCCTTTCGTGAGTTAACCTAAAAGGTAACTCACACCATTGACCACATCTTCTACCTAGACGATTTACTAGTATTGAAAACAAGGCTTTTAATCGCTGTTCTGCATTTCCTAAGTGTCTAATCCTAAGGAGTTGCAAAGTCCATTCATTTACTGCATCGAAACCCATATTCTCATCAATATTTACATTGCTGTGAAACGACAAATCTGTTAGTGCTTCAACGCAGACACCTTCGCTACATAAAAGGTCTGTCCTTAATTGATCTCCTGATTGTAAAAATGCGAGTGTCATTCCTTCTGTTTCTTCACAAGGACAATAAACTCTTGCAATTCCACTCTCGACTTCTAGGCAAGTACCTTTTGGTCTTGATGAGGGATCTATTAATACGGATTGTCCGGTTATTATCCTTACTAATTTTGATGGAGATTCTCCATAACTATGGAAATTCATTAATTAATATTTGATAATGAGAATTATTATCAATTATGCACTATAAATTTACTTATTGCAATAGATTCTCATTATCATATTGATTCTGAAGTTTTTCTTTACATAGTATTAAGCAATATAATTTAGATAGAGTTGCTAAAAATTTTATTTTAGATGAGCGTAAATAGAGTTTGTTTTAATTGTGGAAGTTCTTCTTTTGTCTCAGACCGTTCTTTAGGAGGTAAGATTGTCTGCTCTAAATGTGGATCTTCTTCATTTAAAAATAAATCCTCCTCATTTTTTAAAAGCAAAAAGTTTGTATTTCTTGCTATTGCCATAGCTATTTTTATAATTATTATTTAGATAATCTGTTTATATTCCAAAGTCCATTTTTTTTAGCCACCTCTACATCAATACCGTATAACTTATTAAGATTCTCACTATTTATAACCTTATGTTGGTGACCATCAGCGATTATCTTGCCATCTTTTAGCATTAGGACGCGATCATATATTCTTGTAATCATAGAGATATCATGAGTAACGCAAAATATTCTGGTATTTAATTTTGATAATTCATTAATCTTATCAACTACAAAAAACTTTGATTTATAATCTAAATTTGAAATTGGTTCATCTAGAATCAAGATATCTGGTTTTTTTATTAACGCCCTAGCAATGAGAGAAATTTTTTTTTCTCCATCTGATAAATAGGAAAAATATTTTTTTGATAAATTAGAAATATTCATTATCTTCATTATTTTTTCAACCTTATAAGAGTCTTTTTCAGATTTATTTTGTACGTAACAATACCTTCCATATAGTCCACTTAAAATTAAATCAAAAACTAGCAGATTTGGATTTATTCTATTTTTTATATCATTATTTACGGTACTTATTCTTTTTCTTAGTTCCCATAAATTTATAAGCTCTTTGCCAAATATTTTTAATTTCGATTCATTAGCTATTACAGGATATATGTTTCTATTAATTACTTCTATTAAAGATGATTTACCTGAGCCATTTGGTCCAATTAATATTACATTTTCTGAATACGCTAGGTTTAAATTTAAATCTTTAATTATTCTATAGCCATTTTTAAAACAATTTATATTTTTTGCCTCAAACCAAAAGTTATTAACCACTAGAACTTATTGCTCCAAAATATAATTAATTGAATTGAGCTTAAAATAAATATCAAAAGATAAAGCCAATTCAACCATGAAGGTCTATTTACTTTATTCATAAATTATATTATTAACATAAAAAATATAAGCGGAGCCGCAAATCGTATAAATGTTTTTCTTATAATTTTTATATTATTCATGATTTCTAATTTCTTTACTTCAGGGGGATATTTCATTATAACTTTGTCGTATACATTGAGGTTTTGAGTTTTATTAATATTTCTCCAAGGTTCATCTTTATCTTCAGACTTCTTATACCATTTCCAAAAGTAATTTATTATTCTATCTTCTCCTAATAATTTTATTTCATCTTTACTTACATATCCCATTTTGTGATTATATGTTTGCGTTTTTAAAATCATATAATCCTCATCAAATATTTTATAAAAAATCTTTCTTTGATTCTCTTTAAATAATAAGAGGTTGTTAAGTAGTTTATTTTGTAGAAATTTCCTGTAGTGCCTAACTATTACTCTTGCTTTGTTATCTCCTAGTGGAATATGATCTAAAACTTGTAAATATCTAGCTGCAGAAGGATCGCCTTTATAAATTAATATCCGTCCCGGTGGAATGTATTTTATCCGGATAAATTCATTTTTAGGGTTGTCCTTGTAATAATAAATACTTTCAATATATTTAGGTGTAACATTAATTTTCTGGTTGAAACTAACTAGTACATTTTTATTAACATCTTTATCGGGAATTGTATCGCCGTGAACCCAAAATAGATGAAGGATATCTAAGTGATTTTCAATTATCCTTGACCAATCACATTTAAAGTCGACTAATGCTTCTTCAAATACATAATCCTTTTCTGAAAAACCATTATCAGTTAAATCGTAGTTACTTATTGGTGAATCTTCACTAATATTGTTTAAATCGGTGTCGGATTTTTTAGAGTAATGTACAAAAATATATCCATTCTTTTCTAGAGCTTTGTATTGAGATAGGTGAATTCTTTTGGCGTAGTTATCGTAGTTATTATCAACTATGTGACTACATGTTATTCTATCCAGATTTTGGCAACTTCCACCAGATGAGAATTTAGCTCCATGATATGGACAGGTTATAACTCCATCTGATAGTGTTCCTCCAAAAAAAGAGGCTCCCCTATGTGGACAAATATTTTTAATGCACCTAACGTTTTCATTCTCATCTCTATAAAGAACAAGAGGCTCATTATAAAGTGAGAAATAATTCAGATTATTTTTTTTTAGTTCTTTTGAAGGACAAATTGCATACCAACCATATAAACCTATTTTTAATTCATTTTGATTATCTCTAATATCTAACGAGTCAATTTTTACTACTGTTCCTTTTTTAAATGGCTTTAGAACGGTATTAAAGTCTTTTGATTTAAAAAAATTAATTTGTCTGTTTTCCATAAATTAATTTCTTTTTTAATTGACTGTTTATCTTTCGGAACTATAACCCAAGTAAATAATCAATTTCTTATAAAAAGAAAATTCTCTATTATTTGTAGCAATAATTATGTAGTTATTGAAAAATATTGATTCTCTGTCGTATTTATGTATCTTTACTTAATGTTTTTTGTATCTTTTGTGATTCTTTCAAATTTTTTATGTAATCAATAGCATCATCAATATTTTTGTGGAAATTACACTGGCCTAAATAACAACCTATAAATCTTAAGAATTTTCTCTTGCCACCACTAATCTCATATCTATGTATTGTTCCCCCATCTATAGGGGCGTATATAAGTTCTGGTAGTGCCATATTTAATTTGTATTTATACTCAATTAAACAATAATTCATGTTCAAATACATTGCCATAGCTTAATTCATATATTTAATAATTAATTTACTTATTTTTAGATAATTATTTATTGAATACTCAATTATTATTTGTTATCTATTAATTATTGATAGGGATTTTACTATGCCAAAAGCATTTAGGCGTTTTTTAAAAAAACTACCAAAAAAAATTCAAACTTTAAAGTATTCATTTAGAGAGTTTTTATCTTCAAAAATATGAAATAGCTGTTATCTTCAACAATTTTTTATTTTCTATATTTTTAATAAAACTTAGTCCGCAAAGTTAAATTCTAAACTATATTAATCCTGCAATTTATGAAATTTTATGATTAAAAGAGTTTTTACGATATTCATTTTAACTTTGCTTCTTTTATTTAATAGTCCAGTTTACTCAATAGATATTTCCTCTAAAACACTTGAAAAGTATACTAAAAAGATTTCTAATAAGTTCACTAAAACTTATTGCAACACTACCAAATTTGGGATTTCTTATGATGGAGCTTTGGCATTTGCTATTGGAGAGACTAATAAGGAATTTAAAAATAATAAACTCAATGAGTTTATAGATTATTCTCTATTAAAAAATTCAATAGTTAATGATTTAGAAAATAATTGCCAAGTTTATGATTTTGCTACTAGTAAATTAGAAAATTTAAAATTCAACTAGAAAAATGTAAATTGTTAAACTCTTATTTTTTACCTATCCAATCATTGGGTTTCTCCATCATCCATTCGAAAACCCCCTTAGCATCAAGGTTTTTAGATGCATAAACAAATAAAACTGGAAATATTAAAATTACCGCCCCAATAACTACTAACTCTATCTTGCCGATCCCCATTTCAGTTACTGTTAAAGCAAAATAATTAATCATTATTTTTAATTGAATTAAAATTTATATCTACATTTACAAATAATTTTAATTTTTTCACTTTTCTATGTGAAATCTTAATTTTTTATAGTAAAAGATTTTTGTATAAAGTACCTATTTTATTGGTTCAGACTTTTTAATAATTTTAATAATATGCTTCTGTTTGATGGTTATGAATCATGAAATTATTATTTCCACACCTATTTTTGCAGTATTGGTTGGATTTATAGTTTTTAGAGTTTTAAAAAAAAGAAAGAGATCAGCTAAAAGTATTTATAAATTAATAGATGATTTAGAAAAAAAATATATTTATTAATATCTTTTGTAGGAAAAAATCAATCAAATTCTATACCAACTTCTTCTTTTAAATCTCTCTCCAAATCTGGAAGATGTGGTTCAACCCAATGGTCTTTGTTATCAATACCAGCTGCATTTACATAATTCATAATGTGTTGATCAACTTGCTTGTAAAGATCATGCAAATTTAAATCCATACGAATATCATGCGCAATTTCAGAGACTTGTTTCTCAGTTAGACAATGATCTGGATGAAGTAAATCACAACATGGAATTCTCTTCTCAATCAATTCATTTAGATTGATTTTTATTTCGTAATCTTGATGAACAGTCATTTATTTTATATCTTTATTTTTATTTTAATTATGTTTAAGGTTTTGTATATATTTAGTCAAGAAACAAAGTTTTTTTATTATGAAGTGAATAATTTTAAATAAATAAATCTTCTAAATCCTTATACAAATCATCACTCTCTTTTTCTTTAGGGTCAAGGTGATCTAGTGAAATTTCTTTTTTTGAGTTGTAGAAAAGATATCCAAGGGCTCCTAAAAGTAAAGTTGTTGGTAAAATCATTAGCATTTAATTGACTTATAATGAATATAGTGCAACACTTACTACAGTCAAGTGCTGAACTTTTATTAATTTATAAATGCCTACCAAGAAAAAAAGAGTTGGTTTTATCCCTAGAGAAGATGTTATGAGAATAATTGATAAATTGAGCATCGAGAACAATTTAAGTAATTCAAAAGTAATAAGTATTTTGGTAGAAGAAGCACTTTCGTTAAGGGGCATATTTAATAAAAATAATGGTAAAGCAACTCCATCATTTCAACTACCTGAAGCTTATTCACAAAACAAATCTAATAATTCTGCTGACTCTATAGATAAATCAGAACCTCCAATCGATACTAAATTAGTAAATCATCTTAATGCAGTTAATTCTACCCATTTAAATAAAGTAAATAGAGAGGCTTTTGACTTGAAAACTTATAAAAAGTTTTTATCATTCCTTAAATTTCAGGAAATGACAGAAAAATATGATACATAAGAAGTGTTGCTTAGTGCTGTACTGTGCGCTAAATTTGATTTGCATTTACAGGGGATTTTTGTATTAGAAATTTTTTATTGCCATTCAAAACCTAAATTAAATTTATCCATAAAATGTTTTTTCCTATGAATTCATCTCTCCCAGTTTTATCTGTAAATCTACTCCCTCCAGACAAGTTATATTGTAATTTTAGTTATTGGAGTTCTTTGTTCTCTCAGGATATGCAAATTTTATGGGATAGAGCGCATGGAGTGCCTTTAGAAAAACTGCCAAAAGGTGTTTCTGATATGATTTTTCCGTATTTATTGCTTGCTCTTTCAGACTATAAGACTTCACAAATAAATAAAATGAATGGAATAGGATTAGATAATCTATTAAGCCTTTGGTTTGATAAATATTTATTAAATAAAAATGGTTACTTTGAGCTAATTAAAAAATAATTTTATATCCGATTTTTAATATCAAATTTGATTGCTATAAAAATTTATTACGTAAAAAAATTTTAAGTGATTCTTTTCGAATTGGCACATCGATAGTCTTGCTATAAATATATTAAAAGGTTTGATGATGCAAATTAAGAGCGTTATGAAATTAAGTGAAGCGAGATAAATGAAATTTAATTCAAAAACCCTAAGCTTGATATTAAATCTGTTATTTTGCCTATTTATATTTATTATTTAATTTTTGAGTCTTTATTAATTAATTTAATAAAATTTTAAAAATTAATATTCAAAATTTGTTGACTTTTATTATTAATACGATGATAATGGCAAAAATAAATTTTTAATTGTGAATCTTCTTTCAGAAACTTTTGATGATTTTGTTGATGATCTGCTTTCGTCCGATGTTAATTTGTTAAAAGGGGAACTTGATTTTCTTCTTATGCAACATTTATTTAATTCTACAGATTTGAAGCTTATAAATAAAAATGAAACTATAGAAGACGAATCATTGGCTGCTTAATTTTTATGAAATATTTTTATGAAAAATTTTGGGTTCCAGTTTTTGGTTATATTTTATCTAAATTTGTTTTTTTAATAGAAGGTAAAAAGCAGGATTCTAAAAAAAAATAGATTAATTACTTTTCCTTCAAAAAGTATTTTTGAATACATAATCTATGTGAATATATTTTGATAACAACAAAAGGTGTTCTTTAATTTTACGAACATATGCATGGTTAAGATATGAATTAATTGCTTTTTAGCAAATTAAAATGAACACAAATAATATGTTAAAGCCCTATACAGTTCATTACCGTGATTTTCAAAATATAAGATTAGAAAATTGTTTTTATGCTTCTGACGCCTACGAGGCTAGAACACTAGCAATGGAATTTAATAAGTATATAAATGAACATCCAAACAGTATTGACCTTATAAGATGCGAAAAATGAATTAAGGTTTTTTTGTAATATAGAATAATTTATTTAAACACTTAAAAACTTATCTATAACTGCTTGACTCAACTCACTAGTATTTCCGCTTGCAACAATACCTCCGCGTTGCATCGCATAATATCTATTGGCTTGTCTTACAAAGTGCAAATGTTGTTCGACTAATAAAACACCAATTCCAGTATCTCTAATTATCTGATTGATTGCATTTTCAATGTCTAAAACTATATTTGGCTGAATACCTTCCGTTGGTTCGTCAAGTAATAGAAGTTGAGGTTTACCTAGCAATGCTCTTGCAATAGCTAATTGCTGTTGTTGTCCTCCACTAAGATCTCCTCCTTTCCTTTGAAGAAAATCTTTTAGGATTGGGAAGAGATCATATATAAATGGATCTATTTTCTTGTTCTTAGATAATCCACCTGGTAGAGATTCCATCCCTAACATAAGATTCTCTTCAACTGATAAGTATGGAATTATTTCTCTCCCTTGAGGAACGTAAGCCATTCCTTTCCTAGCCCTCTGATGAGGTGCTTTTCTGTTGATATTTTCACCAATTAAATAAATATCGCCTTTTTTTTGTTTTAACAAACCAATTAGTGATTTCAATAAAGTTGTCTTGCCAACTCCATTTCTTCCAATCAAACAAACCATTTCTCCTGATTTAACATTTAAATCTACATCTCTAAGAATATGACTCTCGCCATAATAAGTATTTAAGGATTTTATTTCGAGTAAATTTTCCACAACTAGTCCTCAGGTCTTCCTAAATAAACATCAATAACTTTTTTGTCTTTTTGTATGGTTTCCATCGTTCCCTCACATAATACTGTGCCCTGATTTAATACTGATACATTACTATCAAGTCTTCTTATAAATTCCATATCGTGATCTATTACCACTACTGTATTTTCGCCTGATAATGATTTTAATAAATCAGCTGTAAGATCAGTTTCTTCATCTGTTAAACCGGCAACAGGTTCATCTACTAACATTAAATCTGGCTTCTGACCTACTAACATGGCTATCTCAAGCCATTGTTTTTGGCCATGTGATAAAGATCCAGCTTTAGAATCAACTTTTTGAGCTAAATTAACAATCTTCATAAGACGATCAATCTCATTAAGCTGCTCATCCTTAATACTTTTATTTATTAGGTTTAAAGGACTTTTAGGAGTTGTCACCGATATTTCAAGATTTTCCTTAACTGTTAGATTTTCAAAGATTCTTGGACTTTGGAACTTTCTTCCAACTCCAAGTCTGGCTATTTTATGTTCCTTTCTACCAACTAATGATTTCCCTTTAAAAATTACCTCACCATTAGTTGGCTTAACCTTTCCAGTAATTACATCAAGAAATGTTGTTTTACCTGCGCCATTGGGTCCTATTACAGCTCTTAATTCACCTTTCTTCAAATTTAAATTAAGTTTATTGAGAGCTAAAAAACCCTCGAAACTAACAGTAATATCTATTAAATTTAGAAGATCTTTATTATTATTCATTATTCCCCTCCTTATTGTTAACTTCTAAGCTTGGATAGGTTTCAATCTTTCTTTTCAAACCAAATCTTTGGAGAAGATTCCTAGGACCATCTCCTTGGATCCATCCTAAAACTCCCTCTGGCAAAGCTGTTACGACAAGTATAAATAATCCTCCTTGAATAAACATCCAGCTAGCAGGTAAAGCTTCACTAACTAGACTTTTTGCATAGTTGATGAAAACTGCTCCTAGTATCGCACCCAATAAAGTTCCTCTTCCTCCAACAGCAACCCATATAACCATTTCTATAGAAAAGGGAACTGTCATAAATTGAGGGGATACTATTCCAGATTGAACGGTATATAAAGCTCCCGAAATTCCTGCTAGTCCTCCTGCAATAGAAAATATTATCGTCTTGAAAATAACTGGGTTGTATCCTGTAAACCTAACTCTTGGTTCATCATCTCGTATTCCTATAAGGATATTTCCAAATCTTCCTTTGACTACCCACTTTGCAAAAAACCATGCAGCTATTACTAGTATGGCGGTAATCCAAAAGAATATTCTTTGCATAGACTCAGAGCCTACCATCTGACCAAAAAGTTGTGTTACATCTGTTTTTAATCCATTTGTTCCATTTATAAGTTTTTGTTGTCCATTAAAGAAGTTAAAGAATACAAGAAGAGAAGCTTGAGTAAGTATAGAAAAATAAACACCTTTGATTCTATTCCTGAAAACAAGAAATCCAATTAAACCAGCAACAAATGCAGGAATTATCCAGATAGAGAAGAAGGTAAAAACAGGAGATCTAAATGGTTCCCAGAAAAAAGGTAATTTTTCAACACCATATAAGGCAAAAAATTCAGGAATATTATTTGGAAATTCAGAGGAGCTGGTTATTTGCAAATACATTGCTGCACAATATCCACCTAGTGCAAAAAATATACCTTGTCCAAGACTTAGTAAACCTGTATATCCCCAGATAAGATCAACACCAAGTGCAACTATGGATAAGGATAGGTATCTACCTAGGAGGTTTAGTCTAAATACAGGGAGTATAGTTGGTGCTGCAATAATTAAAGCTATTAATATTATCCAAAATGATAAGATTATTTTTTTATCAAATTTAATTTTACTTAAGGACATTAGTTCTCAACCATCCTTCCTTTTTGAGGAAATAAACCTGTAGGTTTAAATTGTAAGAATATAACAATTAGTGCAAATATCATTACTCTTGCCATACTTGTGGTTGCAAAAAAGTTAATTGTGTTTGATAAAGGTAAAGGCATATCTGGCCATATTGATAAGAGCCTTCCAGCTCCAATTAAATCAGTCATTATTCCTATTCCAAATGAAGCAAGTACTGTTCCTAATAAATTACCTACTCCTCCTAGCACTACAACCATAAAACAACCAACTATATAGTTTCCACCTACATTTGGTCCTACAGAACCTAAAAGAGATACTGCCACCCCAGCAACTCCTGCTAAGCCAGATCCAATTCCAAAGGTAATTATATCCACTTTTTCAGTAGATATACCAAGACAATCACTCATTTGTCGGTTCTGAGTAACTGCTCTTATACGCATCCCCCAAGCACTTTGATTAAGAAATAATGTTATTGCTATTACAGAGATTATAGTAATGACAATTATCATTAATCTTGTTTTAGGAAATGCAGTCCCAATAATTTCTATTTGACCTCTCATCCATGAGGGTGCTGTTACATCAACATTTCGAGCGCTTGCTCTACTAAGTTTGCTGACAGAAGATGAGATTACGCTACCTGTCAGGACCCCAGTTAAAGCAGCAAATATCCAAGAACTAAATTTAAAATATTTGAAATTTATTGATTCTTTTATTTTTGAAGGGAATGATGTTGGTAAGAATAAACCAATTAAAAGACTTATAACTAGACCGGTCCCATATGCTAAAGGTACACTTCTGACAAATTGTTGAAGAATTAAGCTTACGCCCCAAGTTGCAAGAAGTGTTTCTAGTGGACTTCCATAAAGCTTTCTTATTATTGTTTTTTCCAGCAGAATGCCTACTACTCCACTAACAATAAAAGCAAGGAAAATAGAAACTATTATGTAAGAATTGTAGAAAGGTTTTAATATAGGTAATTTGAAAATTAATTGTGTTACATATGTTGTGTAAGCGCCAAGCATCATAAGTTCTCCATGGGCGAGATTTATTACGCCCATAAGACCAAAAACAATTGCTAGACCTAATGCAGCAACAAGTAGTACAGATCCGATTGCAACACCATTAAAAAGACTATCGAGAAGTAACTCCAATTTTTAGAAAAAGAAAATATTTGATTATATAAAATAAAAGGAGGCGTTAACCTCCTTTTATTTTGAAGTAAAGGTTTTAATTAGATTAAAGCTTATACTTTTCTCCTTTTGAAGGATCTGTCCAATCGCATGCAAATCCTTTTGAACTTGGATGCTTTTGGTTCCATGCTTGAGGAAGAACAACACCTGTCTCTTCAAGAATTGTAAATCCACCCTCTGCGTTAATCTGTCCAATTCTTACTGTTTGAGATAAGTGGTGATTAGGCATAACTTCAACAGGACCTTGTGGAGCATCAAATTTTTGTCCAACAAGGGCTTCCCTTACTGCGTTGTCGTCAAATGTTCCAGCATCCTCTACTGCTTGTTTCCATAAGTAAACCATGTTATAAGCTGATTCTTGAGGATCAGCTACTACACGATCGGCTCCCCATCTTTTCTTGAAACTTGCAGCAAATTTCTTAGATGCAGGAGTATCAATTGACATCATGTAGTTCCAAGCGCCGTAGTGACCTTCAAGGAACTCAGGACCAATTGTACTAATCTCTTCTTCAGCAATTGAATAGTTCATTACGTAGTAGCCACTGGAAGGTGTGATACCTGCATCTTGAATCTGTTTGAAGAATGCAACGTTTTGGTCACCATTAAGTGTATTAATGATTATTCCACCTTCTGGAAGCGCCTTTTTGATCTTTGAAATAATTGGAGCAACTTCAGTATTTCCTAATGGAAGGTAATCTTCTCCAACAACTGTACCTCCTAATTGTTTTACCTGAGCTTTTGTGATTGTGTTGGAAGTTCTTGGGAAAACATAATCAGAACCTACAAGGAAGAAATCTCCACCAGCTGCGGGAGAGCGCTTATACATGAAATCTGTAGCGGGTTCTGATTGTTGGTTTGGTGTGGCTCCTGTATAGAAAATGTTGTTAGAACATTCTTGAGCTTCATATTGGATTGGGTAGTAAAGGAAAGCATCCTTTGATTCGTAGACTGGTAACATCGCCTTTCTACTAGCAGATGTCCAACCACCAAATACCACAGGAACTCCGTCTTGGTCTATAAGTTTCTTGGATTTTTCAGCAAAAGTAGGCCAGTCAGAAGCACCATCTTCAACTATGTATTCTATTTTGTAGCTTTTACCGCCAACTTTTACACCACCAGCAGCATTTATCTCTTCAATAGCCATTTTTTCAGTATCAACGAGGGTTGATTCAGAAATTGCCATTGTTCCAGATAACGAATGCAAAATACCAACGGTTACTGTGTCGTCGAAACTTCCGGAGGTTCCACCTCCACCACATGAAGTTGCTGTGACCGCAAGTGAGGCAGTAGCTAATCCTGCCAAAATACGCCTTGAAATTCTCATGAATTAGGATAAATTAAGAAATTAACCCTCATTAAAGGGGGGATAAAATAAAAGTTATTAACGAGTGAGGATTCGTTTTGTATCAGTCGTAACTTTTTGTTGAATCCAATATATTAGTAATGAATATTTTTCTGTTATTGATTTTTGGGTATATGTGATTCTAAAAATCGAGTTATTTCTTCAACTCCTTTGCCAATACTAAGGTTGGTAAAATACCATGGTTTCCCTTTTCTCATTAATTCCGTATCACTTTTCATAATATTTAAATCTGCACCAACCATATCTGCTAAGTCAATTTTATTTATTAATAATAAATCCGACCTTGTTATCCCAGGACCTCCTTTTCTAGGAATTTTGTGCCCTGCAGATACATCAATGACATATATTGATAAATCTACAAGCTCTGGACTAAAACTAGATGCTAGATTATCCCCTCCACTTTCTACAAAAACGAAATCTAAAGGATTAAACTTATTTTCTAAATCCAAAACTGCATTTTTATTTAAGGAACAATCCTCTCTTATCGCTGTATGAGGACAACCTCCTGTTTCTACACCAATAATCCTACCTTCCTCTAGAACTTTTTTATTTATAAGAAAGTTAGCATCTTCTTTGGTGTAGATGTCATTGGTGACAACGGCTAGCTCATAATTTTTTTTTAGGCTTATGCATAGATTCTCTACCAATGCAGTTTTTCCTGAACCTACAGGCCCAGCAACTCCTACTCTTAATTTACTGCTCATAAATCAATTTCTAAAAAGTTTTGTATAAAGATCATTATGTTTTTGTTGTGCCATAGCTAAACTTACATTGCCAAAATAGATCTCATCAATTTCTTTGTCCATAATTTCTTTAGAAACTTTTGAAATTATCTCTAATAAGTCTCTCTGAATTAATTGTGCTTTTGTTGAACCTATAGGAATAATCCTTAATGCTGCACTTAATTGGTTCGCACTCCATGCATAGAAAAAATTCTCAACCATTTCTAACTTCTCAATTTCAAAACAATAACAAGCCCAACTCCAAGCTAATGACCAGGAGCTTTTTTTACTATTTTCATATAGATATTCAAATCCAAATTCTTTGGTTAAATCAAAGAGAGATTTTGCCATTTGAATTTGTTGTTCTCTCATTTCTAGAGAGTCCTTTGATGAGAGAATCCATTTATCCAAACTCACAAGCTTATGCAAATTGCCTTTTATATTTTTGCGGTCGTTTATCTCATTGAAAATATCAAAAAAATCTAATAAAAGTCTTGCATCGAGTCTTATCTGACCAGTTTTTAGTTCACTTATGATTAAGTCTTTTACCGAATTTGAATCTGTTAAATTTTTATTGTGAAGATAACTCTCCATTCCCTCCGAATAACAAAATCCTCCAACTGGTAAATTAGGACTTATTAATAAATATTTTAATAGGCGACTTTTACTCATGACTATGGGCACCTCTTTCCGGAAAAAACTTTTTCTTGGTACTTTTTAAATCAACTTTAAAGTTAAGAAGCATATTTTTAATAACATAATCACTTTTTGTCAGAAGAATACCTTCTTCGATTTCTACCTCCACGTGCCTATTTCCTAGATGATAAGCCGTTTTTATAAGCTCAATTTTAGAATTTGATTTTATTTCAATTAAATCTTCTGTTTTTGCAATTATTTCTATATAAAAATTGGAGTCATTAGTTAAAAGAATATCTCCATCATTTAATTTGCCCTTTCTCGGTAATTGTAAAATTATTTCTTGAGCACAATCAGTTAATCTTTTACCTCGTAAGATTTTTCTTTCATCTGAACTTAAGGTAAGTTTTAAAAATGAGCCTAATCGCGGTTTTTCCTTAATCCAATCAATTACAACAATTTGTTTATTCATTCTCATAATCAAAATTTTTGGTTGCTTTAATTTAATAATTAAAGAAAACAATTTATGATTAAAACTTCATGGGAAGGTAATTGTTTCTTAAATTTTTTCAATAATAAAACAAGTTTAGGAAATGTTGATAAAACAATCTTTAAATCTAAATCAACTTCTCCTTATAAGTTATTAAAGTCTAGCCATGATCTAGAAGGCAGATGCATTTTGCCTGTCCTACATACTGCAGGAGGATTGGTAGGAGGAGATTTACTTGAGTTTGAAGTAAATCTTGAAGAAAACTCTAAAGTTTTGTTAACTACTTCTTCAGCCCAGAAAGTATATGGATCAGTTGGAAGATCTAAAATTAATCCAAAAGGAAGTTTTTCAAGGCAAAAGAATCTCATAAATATTCTTGATAATTCTCATTTGGAATATCTCCCCCAAGAAACAATTATCTTTGCAAATGGTTTATATGATCAAAAGTTTAAAGTATCTATTTCAGAAACTTCAAGTTTCTTATTTACTGATTTAATAAGACTTGGAAGATCTTCTGCAGGAGAGTCTATCGAAAGTGGAGTTTTTCGGTCAAAATTAGAAATTATGAGAAATAATGATTTATATGATGATTGGGAATATGTTGATCAAATTGAATTATCTAAAGAAAGTTATATGGCCAAATCAGGCATGGATTATATGCCCGTTTTTGGATCTTTAATTTGGATTTGCGAAAAAAATTTTTCCAAATCTAAAATTAATAATCTTGTGGGAAATATAAAAAAGATTTTTAATGAAAGTGATAATCATTTATCTATTGGAATTCTTGAAAATGGAATCTCTGTAAGATTCCTAGGGAGTTCTTCTCAAGATGCGAGGAAATGTTTTTTCTGTATTTGGAAACAAATTAGGTCTTTTTGTGGATTTTGTGAGCCAAAATATCAAGGTGTATGGCCTTTACAAGATTCTATGAATTATTAATTATGTTCAGAAAGAACCTTTTTTAATAATTTATAGATTAATTTTTTATTATGCATCTTTCACCTCAAGAAAAGGATAAATTATTGATTTTTTCTGCTGCACTCCTAGCTGAAAGAAGACTTAATAGAGGTCTTAAGCTTAATTATCCTGAAACAATTGCTTTTTTGAGTTTTCAAGTTCTTGAAGGAGCTAGAGATGGAAAAAGTGTAAGTCAATTAATGTCAGAGGGAACTACCTGGCTTTCAAAATCACAAGTTATGGAGGGCATTCCTGAAATGGTTGATGAAGTCCAAATAGAGGCAATTTTCCCTGATGGGACAAAGTTAGTTACTATTCACAATCCAATTAATTAATTATGAGTAATTTAATTCCTGGGGAAATAATTCCTGAGCAAGGTGAAATCGAATTAAATCTTGGTAGGGAAGTTAAAACAGTAACAGTTTCTAATTCTGGAGATAGACCTGTACAAATTGGATCTCATTATCATTTTTTTGAAGCTAATAAGGCTTTAATTTTTGATCGAGAAATAACACTTGGTATGCGTCTTGACATTCCTGCAGGAACAGCAATTAGATTTGAACCTGGAGATACAACTGATGTCAAATTAGTTCCATATACAGGTTTAAGAATTGTTCATGGTTTTAATTCATTGGTTAACGGTTCTTTAGATAACTAAAATTATGTCTTACAAAATTGACAGAAATACTTATGCGCAAACTTACGGACCCACCACCGGAGATAGAGTAAGGCTTGCTGATACCGAACTTTTTATAGAAGTAGAAAAAGATTTAACTACATACGGAGATGAAGTTAAATTCGGTGGAGGTAAAGTTATTCGAGATGGGATGGGACAGTCTCAAGTAAGTAGATCTGATGGAGCTGTAGATACCGTAATAACTAATGCCTTGATAGTAGATTGGTGGGGAATAATTAAGGCTGATGTGGGTATAAAAGATGGAATGATTTTTGAAATCGGTAAAGCTGGTAATCCTGATATCCAAGATAATGTGAATATTGTTATTGGTGCATCAACAGAAGTAATAGCTGGAGAAGGCCATATACTCACTGCAGGATCAATAGATACCCACATTCACTTTATTTGTCCCCAACAAATTGAAACAGCACTTGCCTCCGGAATTACAACGATGTTGGGAGGAGGAACTGGACCTGCAACTGGCACAAATGCTACTACTTGTACTCCGGGTTCTTTTCATATTTCAAGAATGCTTCAATCTGCAGAAGCATTTCCTATGAATTTAGGTTTTTTTGGAAAAGGAAACTCAACAAATGAAAGTAATTTAATTGACCAAATTGAAGCTGGTGCTTGTGGTTTGAAGCTTCATGAGGATTGGGGAACTACTCCATCGACAATAAATTCTTGTCTTAATGTCGCAGATAAGTTTGACGTACAAGTATGTATTCATACTGATACATTAAATGAAGCAGGATTTGTTGAAGATACTATTAACGCTATTGCCGGAAGAACTATTCATACTTTCCATACCGAAGGAGCAGGTGGAGGTCATGCGCCAGACATTATTAAAATTTGTGGAGAAAAAAATGTTCTTCCTAGTAGTACTAATCCAACAAGACCTTATACGAGAAACACTTTAGAAGAACATCTTGACATGTTAATGGTTTGTCATCATTTAGATTCTAAAATTCCAGAAGATATTGCCTTTGCTGAATCAAGGATCAGAAGAGAGACTATTGCCGCTGAGGATATCTTGCATGACATAGGTGCCTTTTCAATAATTGCTAGTGATTCTCAAGCTATGGGAAGAGTCGGTGAAGTAATCACAAGAACTTTTCAAACCGCTCATAAAATGAAAGTCCAAAGGGGACCTCTATCAGAGGATTCTGATAGGAACGATAATTACAGAGTAAAGAGATATATTTCTAAAGTTACAATTAATCCTGCAATAGCTCATGGTATTGATAAATTTGTAGGGTCTATAGAAAAAGGTAAAATTGCGGATTTGGCATTGTGGAAACCTTCCTTCTTTGCTGTAAAACCAGAATTGGTTCTTAAAGGAGGATCTATAGTTTGGTCCCAAATGGGTGATGCAAATGCTTCAATTCCTACTCCAGGTCCAGTACATGGTCGACCTATGTTTGCAAGTTTCGGTCAATCTCTAATTAAGAGTTCTTTTACCTTTTTAAGTAAAAATTCTATCGATCAAAATATTCCAAATAAATTAGGCTTACAAAAAAAATGTATTGCCGTAGAAAATACCAGAAAAATCAATAAATCACACTTAAAACTAAATAGTAAATTACCAAATATTTCAGTTGATCCTCAAACTTATGAAGTTTTTTCTGATGGGGAACTTCTTATCTGTGAACCTCTTGATGAAGTTCCAATGGCCCAAAGGTACTTTTTACTCTAAAAGTTTTTAATTAATTCTTTTTCAGTTGTTTTTATATCTTGTGATCCAGCAATTGCCAAATCATCTTGCAGTTTGTTCTCACATGATAGAACTCTTGACCAACTTGGTAACTGCTGTGTCGTAGGGCAAGCTAAGTAATCTTCTGTAGCCGGTCTCAATAGTTTCGCAAATTTTTGAACCGACAATTCTTCTTCATGCCTATCGTATGGAAGTTGATTAACTGCCGAATCTAATCCAAATTGTTTTACCCGATCTTCCCCAACTCTTTTGTAGAGAACTTCTAGGGTTGCCAGTTGAGTACTTGTTAAGGTCTCTGCTTGATGCTCCATGAGACCTCTTAAAACACTTGAAAGTATTTCTGTACACATTTTTTGCAATCCTTCTTTAGATGAATCACCAATATTTTTATGTTTATGATCAAACAAACCTAGGTCAACTTGGGCTATTTTGGAGGTTCTAACGTTTCTATAAACTTCTGATAATAAACCTATCTCTAAACCCCAATCACAAGGAATGCGTAAATTCATAGCAAGGTCTTTAGTGAAAGCAAACTCACCTGCTAATGGATATCTAAATGATTGAAGATATTGTAAAAAAGGTCCCTTGCCTACTAACTGCTCAAGACTTGCCAATAAGGGACCAACGAATAATCTTGTTGCTCTACCTTGCAATTGATTGGTCTCTAAGGATAACCTGCTGTAAAAAGCCTTTACATATGATATTCCATATGATTCATCTAGAAGTGGAAGTATCATTCTTGAAGGATACAAAGGACTAAAAGTTCTTATATCAGCATCAAAAAGAGCAACAACTTCTGATTTTCTCGTCGCAACTCCTATTCCTTGCCATACAGCCCATCCTTTACCTGGAGTTCCTAAAAGTTCCAACCCATTTTTTTCTTGGCTTTTTAATAGTTCTATTACATAGGGAGAATTAGACCATTGAACATGAACTGGAAATGGCATTGAGTTAAAAAATGATTTTGCCGATTTAACTTGCTCAACAGTTTTTGCAGAAAGAGCAATAACTAATTCATTTAAACCTGTAAGGTCTTTTAAAACTTCTCTTATGTCTTTTAATGCTGGACGCTCAAATTCTTCATATAAACAAGGTATTAGAATACTAGTTGTTCTTTTTTTAAGACTTTTGTTTAATTCTTTAAGTAAATTTCTTGTAACTCCATATTCATGTATTGTTGTGATTAAACCTTGTTGAAAGTCCATTTTCTATTTGATGTGCAGAATAGTATTAATACTTGGTTGATTTTTTCAAAGTGAAGCAAATTGATTCAGAGAAAAAATTAGATAGATTAAATATCGATAAATTGTTAAAAACAATTTATTCAAATAATACTACAGAAGAAATTAATTTTATTTCAAACCAATTATTACAGATTTTAGATAATTTCTCAGAGAAATATGCTTATGAAGAAATAAGAGATAAGGAAAGGTGGAATGAATCTCATTCGGTTTTGATAACTTATGCAGATAGTATTTATAAAAATGGCGAGGCAACATTAAAAACTCTTAATGAGTTGTTAAGTAAACATTTTGGCAGCCTTTCTAAAGTTGTACATATTCTCCCTTTTTTGAAATCTACAAGTGATGGAGGTTTTGCAGTCTCAAGTTATGATTCTTTAGAGGAAAAATTTGGTGATTGGGATGATCTCAAAAGTATTTCTAAAAATCATGATTTGATGGCTGATTTAGTACTAAATCATGTCTCATCATCTCACCCATGGGTTCAACAATTTATTAAATCCCAAGAGCCGGGTATATCAAATGTTTTTTCACCGAAACAAAATCTTGACTGGTCAAATGTAGTTAGGCCAAGAAGTTCCTCTTTGTTTTCTCAAATAAATACTGAAGATGGCCCAAAACAAGTTTGGACAACATTTGGTCCAGATCAAATTGATTTGAATTGGCATAATCCAAAAATGACTCTTGAGTTCTTAAATTTAATTATTAATTATTTAACTAATGGAATAAAATGGTTCAGGCTTGATGCTGTAGGTTTTATTTGGAAGGAATCAGGGACAACCTGCTTGCATCTACCCAAAGCACATTCAATTGTGAAACTCTTAAGAGTTCTTTTAAATTATCTTCTTGATGAGGGTGTTTTAATAACTGAAACTAATGTTCCTCAGAAGGAAAATTTATCTTATCTGATTCCTGATGATGAAGCCCACATGGCATATAATTTCCCATTGCCTCCTCTTCTTCTGGAGGCAATTATTACTTCAAGAGCTGATATTCTAAACTCATGGATTTTTGATTGGCCTATATTACCTGAAGATACTACTTTGTTTAATTTCACTGCATCGCATGATGGTGTTGGGCTAAGAGCTCTTGAAGGTTTAATGAATGAGCAGAGAATTAAAGAATTGTTAATTAATTGTGAGAAAAGAGGCGGATTAGTAAGTCATAGACGTTTATCAAATGGTGATGATAAACCTTATGAATTGAATATTAGTTGGTGGAGTGCAATGGAAGACTCCAGTAGAGATTCTAAAAGATTTCAACATGAGAGATTTATTTTGAGTCAATTATTGGTAATGGCTCTTAAAGGGGTCCCTGCATTTTATTTGCCAGCATTACTAGCTTCAGAAAACGATATCAAAAGTTTTTCTATGACAGGTCAAAGAAGAGATCTAAACCGAGAAAAGTTTAAATCAGAAAATCTTTCAGCGGTTTTAAATAATCCTGAATCTAATGCTAATAAAAACTTAAAATATCTTCGTAATGCTATGGATGTAAGATCAGAATTAAAACAATTTCATCCAAGTTCAGAAATGGAATGTTTGTCTAAAGGTAGAAGCGATATTGTTGTAATCAAAAGAGGTAATGGTCCTAAAGCTGTTTTCGCAATTCATAATATGACAGAAAATAAAATTAACTTTCAACTAAATGATTACGATTTACCAGAAATAATAGATAATGATTTTAATATGGAGGACTTTTTAACATCAACTAAATACAATTGTAAAAATATTAGCCTTGATCCTTTTCAAGTTATTTGGCTTGGTTCTCTAATAAAATGATAGAAAATTCTTCTCTTTGGGTAGTTAGTGATGTAGATGGAACTTTAATGGATCACTCTTATGATTTAACACCAGCTAAAGAAACTATAAAAACTCTTCAAGAATTATCCATACCTGTAATTCTATGTACAAGCAAGACAGCTGCTGAAGTAAAAGTTATCAGAAAAGAATTAAATCTAACGGATCCTTACATTGTTGAGAATGGTGCAGCAATATATGGTGAATCTCTTCAAAAGGTAAATGGGCAAATTATTCTTGGGAAAAAGTATGAAATTCTTGAAGAAATCTTAAAACTTATTTCTAAAGAAATTAATTATGAACTAATTCCTCTTAATAATCTTGCTGACTCTGAAGCAACTGAGCTTACAGGATTAAAAGGAAATTCATTATCTTTAATGAGGGATAGACACTGGAGTATGCCTTTTTTAAATCCTCCTGGTTTTTTAGAAGACAAAATTAATATCTGCTGTAAAAAATTCAATGTTGATATTTTTAAGGGTAATAGGATGAGTCACTTATTATCTACAAAATCTAACAAAGGATTAGCAATAAATGCTCTAAAAGAGTATTCAAATACCCAAAAAATTGAAATTATAGGTCTAGGTGATTCACCAAATGATTTACCTCTACTTTTAAACTCAGATATCAAAATTGTTATTCCTGGGATAGATGGACCTAACTTAAATTTACTAAATCAATTAAAAGATTTTGATTTTATATTAGCTTCTGAACCAAATGGATATGGTTGGAAAACTGAAATCAATAAATTGATAAATAAGCTAGTATTAAGTTAGAAAGATGAAAGATTTAAATATTAATTTTCCTCTTGATAAATTTGAAAAATTAATTATTGATATAGGTTGGGAATCCTTGAATGATTGGTTCAACTTTTGGAATAATCAAAGAAATATTATTTCTATAGACCAATATTGGAATAATAAAGTAAATGATGATTGGATTTGGGGTTTAGCTTTACCTATTTTGTCTCAGGCTTATAAATATCAAAATAATTTTTATGATAGAAAAATTATTGGAATCTCTGCTCTACCTGGCACAGGTAAAACAACATTAGGTAATTGGCTCGAAGCCGTATCGTTAAAATTAAACTTCAAAATTGCAGTTATTTCAATTGACGACTTTTATCTACCATCAGATGAAATGGAATTAGCAATTAAGAATAATCCTTGGAATGTATCAAGAGGGTTTCCTGGTAGTCACTCAGTGCATTTAATGCATGAAAAATTATTAAATTGGAAGAAAAATGGAGATTTAGAAGTTCCAGTTTTCGATAAATCTTTAAGAAATGGTTTAGGAGACCGATCTCACTGGAGATTAGATAATCCTGATTTATTAATTCTTGAGGGATGGTTTTTGGGAATTAAACCTCACCCTATTGAGATAAATGATTCTTCCATAAACAGAATAAATTTGAGTTTTCAAGAATCTTCTTATATAAAAAAAATTCAAAATAATCTCAACGAATATTTAGATATTTGGACTTTAATAGATAATATTTGGCACTTAAAGCCCTTGAAGATTGAATATATGAATATGTGGAAAAGAAACCAGGAAGAAGAAATGTTTTTACAGAAAGGTAGCGCCCTTAAAGATGAAAAATTATCTAATTTCTTGAGAATGCTTAATGTATCAATTCCTCATAAAAGTTTTGATCTTATAAAATCTTATGCGCTTTTATTAATTGATCAGGAAAGAAATTTAGTTGAGGCTGGATTAAATTTGTAGCATTTTCTAATTTTCTTTTTTTTCAGTAATTTTTTATACATTTTTTTTTGCTCCTAATGGTGTTTAATTAAAATTCTTTGTTGTTTAGGGATGGTTGAGTTTTCGTACAAAAATGAAGGTTGTAGAATGGTTGTTCTGAGATGTGTTGGCCCATCAAATTTTTTCTTAGAAAGAGTTTTATTCCCTACTGACATTCTTACTTTTATGGCTCCTAATGATTCAAGAGTTGAAATTTGGGGAAATGAATTATATGGACCTAAGTTGGAAGAGAGAATAAGAATTTCTAATGATAATGAAGATTCGACTTTAGTGGCTTAGAACAGATATCCTCTAATTGTCTTCGAGTCAATATTTTTTACAAATACCTATTTTTTATTGATATTATCTAACTAGTTTTAGTTTTTTTGATGTATTATTTTTCTTCCTTTGCAATAGGAGGATTTGTTCCTTCTGCAGCTATTGCTGGAGTTTTACTTTTAGTTGGTTTAGGAGCCTTCTTTTATCTGGGTATTAAAGGACCTACAGATTATTAAACCTAAGTCAATGAATAAATGGTAATTTTATTCCTTCTTAAAGTTAAAGATTAAGTTAAAACAATGGATTTAACAACTATTCTATTTATGGTAAGCTTACCTTTCGTATTATTAACGGTTTACTTTGGGACAAAAAATGATTTTTACGAGAGTGAAAATTATAAAGGCGACGGATGCGCTCACGATGTTAAAAGGTAGTTTTATTAATAGCCTCTAAAGACACAAGTCCATTTACTATCAAATTGCCAAACAGGTTTATATATTTCATTTGTAATTTTTTCGCCAGCCTTATTACAAGAATCTAAATCTTTCATCGGAATAGAATGTAATGAAGGGCTAGTAATTCCACTCACCTCTGGCCTTCTACCTGGTCCTTGTCTATAGGTTCCAATTATCAACCAATAGTTGGCTCTTGCAGAATCAGAAAAAATTATGGAAAAAAGAAAAAATAATATTAAAATAGAATTTTTTTTCATCTTTCTATATTAGCTTTTAATAATTAAATGTAAATTGCTATTACTTAATTAAGTAATTTTATAATTCTTTGGAATATTTAAAATTTATTTTATACGGTTTAATTCAAGGTTTGACTGAATTTATTCCTGTGAGTAGTACAGCTCATTTGAAGGTTATATCTCTTTTTTTAGGTATTGATGATCCTGGCACCTCTTTGTCGGCTATTATGCAACTTGGAAGTGTTTTTGCTATAACTTGGTATTTTAGGAATGATATTTTTAATTTCAAAAGTCAAAACTCCAAAATATTTCTTGAATATCTTTTACATGAAAGGTTAATAAAGTCTATTTTTATTGGTACTATCCCAATTGTTTTGCTAGGTGGGAGTATAAAAATATTTGCCCCAAATTTTCTTAACGTTCTTCGTTCTAATTCATCAATAGCTCTTGTATCAATCCTGATGGCATTTTTTATGTACTTGGCAGATAGTTCTAAAAGAGGCTCTATTAGTATTAAAAACCATAATTATTTAGATAGTTTTTTGATAGGTTTTTTTCAGGCATTTGCTATTTTTCCAGGTGTTTCGAGATCGGGTGTTACAATTTCAAGCGCTCTGATATCTGGATGGGCAAGAGGTGATGCTGCCAAATTTTCTTTTCTTTTAGGGATGCCAGCTATTTCTCTTGCTGCGATTGTTGAGTTTATTTCTTCTTTTAATGATTTTTTTTCATTAGGTTTCAGCCCTCTTTTTGTTGGTCTTATTACATCATTTTTGTCCTCTTTGGTAGCAATAGATTTCTTATTGAAGTATTTTTCTGCGAATGGGTTGAAAATATTTATTATCTATCGAGTTATTTTTGGTGTTGTAATTCTTCTAAATTTATAATTGGGTGAAAAAAATTTTTTGCAATTGTGTTAATGTTTAAAAAATTCTTTCTAATGAACATTCTTATATCTTTCCAATTAGGTGAAGTGGAAGTTTCAAATCTTACTATATTGGTTTTAGCTTTTTTTTCTTCTTTTACATTTATTGCAGTAGGCATAAGTTCATATAAATTATACAAGTCGCTCATAAATGAAGACGATAAGTAATCGGAACGGCGGGATTTGAACCCACGACCCCCACTACCCCAAAGTGGTGCGCTACCAAACTGCGCTACGCCCCGTATTCTTACTATAAAGATTTGACTGATTTAAGTGGTATTCTTTATAGGATTGTTATCAGATCTCAATACACACTTGTCAACTTCCCAATTAAAGTTTTCCCATATATGATCTTCTAATTTATAGTTGCTTCCAGTAAAAACTCCTAGCTTAACTTTTGTAGGTGAAGCAGAACAATACTGCCTGCTTCCAGCTGATGCAAGATATTGTTGATGGTATTTTTCCGCATAAAAATATGAATCAATCATTTTTATTTCCGTTTCGATTAAACCAAGATTTTTTTTGCTCAGTTCGGTTTGATATTGTTTCTTACTGGCTAGAATGGTTTTAATATTGTTTTCATTTCTGTAATATATTGCTGATCTATATTGTGTTCCAATATCATTTCCTTGCCTATTTTTTTGTGTAGGATCATGACATTCCCAAAACATTTTTAATAAATCGCTTACATCTATTTCCCTTTTATCCCATATAACTCTTACTACTTCTGAATGACCAGTTAAGCCGGAACATACTTCATAATAAGTTGGATTGTTTTTTTCACCTCCAGCATAACCTACAGAAGTTGTTACAACGCCAGGAAGCTTCCAAAAACATTTTTCAGCTCCCCAGAAACAACCACATCCAAAAATTATTTCATCTTCTTCTAAATTAGGACCTTTCTTGATATCCGTTTTTAATATTCTATGTAATGAATAAGCATCATTAGTAAAATTTATTTCCTCATTATTCATGATTTTTTTCAGGAATTTAAGCATAATTTAAATCTATTTATTATAAGAAAAAAAATTTACATTTAGCTTTTAACAACTCTGGTAGCTAATTCTCTTTCCCAAAGTTGTTTATATAGCCCATTCACTTTTACTAAATCTTTATGAGCCCCTTCTTGTACTATTTCTCCTTTATCCATTACTAAAACCCTATCACATGTAGCTGCAACAGAAAGCTGGTGACTTATCATTATGATTGTTTTATTACTTCTATTACTCATTTCATCTATTATTCTTGCGGCTGTTTTATTATCTACGCTTGCTAAAGCATCATCAAGAACAACAATAGGAGAATTAACAAGTAGTGCTCTTCCTAATGCAGTTCTTTGCCTTTGTCCTCCACTTAATGTAATACCTCTTTCACCAACAATAGTTTTAAACCTTTGTGGAAAACTATTGATATCATCAATTAATCCAGCTTTTGTAGCGCTTTCTTTAACTAAATATTTAGAAGCTTTTGGTTCTCCAAAACTTAAGTTTTCTGAGATTGTAGAAGTGAATAAGAATGCTTCTTGTGGAACGATTGATATATTTTTTCTAAGATCGCTTAATTTTAAAGTTTTTACATCAATTTCATCTAAAAATAATTGATTGTCTGGAATTTCAATAGTCCGTCCTAGAGACTTTGCTAGTGTTGTCTTGCCACAACCTACTGGGCCAACTATTGCAATAAGTTCTCCAGGATAAATTTTAAAATTGAGATTATTTAATGAATTAAATTTTGATCCTTGATACTTTATTGTTAAATTTTTTGCCTCTAAGAATCCTTTAACCTTTCTTTTTAAAAATTTAGTTTCTGCTCTATCTACAATATTTGGTTTGTTCTGAAAGATTTCTTCTACACGATCTAAACTTACTTGACCAAGTTGAAAAGTATTTAAGGTAAAACCTAATAGAGCTGTTGGGAAAACAAGTCTTTCTACGTAAAGAATTAAAGCTACTAAACCACCTATCGAAATAAATCCACTCTCTAATTGAAAAGTTCCTAATGATAATAAAATCAATAATGAAATTGAGGAAATCCCTTGTAACAAAGGGAATAGGGTACTTGCTGTTCTTGCAAGTATTATCGCTGAATTTCGATAGTGGTTATTATATGTGTTAAATTCTTTTTTCTCAGCATCCTCTTGTGCATAAATTTTAATGGCACTTATACCAGATAGATCTTCTTGTATTAAATCACTAAGTTTTGATAATGATTCTTGTTGAACTTTTCTTTGTTTAACCATTTTGCCGCCAAATAGACTTACAATTCCAAGGATTAATGGAAATATCATTAGAGCAGAAATTGTTAATATTTTATTAATCGAAAACATTGAAGGAATAGTGAATGAATAAGCTAAGACAATGTTGCACAAGCTCAAAACTGTAAAACCTAAAAGTCTTCTTATGTTTTCAACATCGCTTGTAGCTCTACTAATAATGTCTCCACTACCTTTTTTTTGAATCCATTCTGGATCTTGAATAAGTAAATGGTCAAAAAGTTTTTGACGAAGATTTACTTCTACTTTTCTACCTATGCCGAAGACAATCTGTCTTGAAAATAATCTTATTAAACCCATACAAGTTGCTAAAAATATTAACCATAAAGATTTAGAAATAACAAAATCCGAAGAAAACCCATCTTGTAATTGGTCAATTATATTTTTTACTTCTAAGGGTATTACAACACTCAGTATATTTACTAATAAGAGAGCTAACGCTCCATATAAAAATTCTTTTTTGTAAGGTCTTAGGTATTTAGATATAACTTTTATTTTTAAATTTTTCATTTAATTTTGCCGATATGATTAAGATAATGTTTCATTTTTGAATATGTGAGCTAATTTTATAAATGATTCAGTATTTATTTATGGGTAACGAGCAAACTCATCCATTACATGAAACAGACAAAAATATTATAGATTCCCTTATCACTAAAAAAATACCAGAAGATCTTGACTATATAAATTTAGCTAGATTAATTAATCGTTATTCTAATTTTCCAGGTGAAATTGAAATTAAAAACGATATTGAAAAAATTTTAAAATTTTGGAAGATCACTAAAAATGAACTTTTTTCAAAAACAAAAAATATTTGGTCAAAAAGCTTCAGGCCTTCTAATACAAATAAAGATTTAGTTGGCTCAGGTTTTGATACCTCAAATTAAATTTTATCTGCATAATTTTTCTTACGTAAATAAATGTCTTCTAATCTAACAAACGCTGAAATCCTAAATAATTTATTGGAGGGTAGGAACCTTGATGAATTAACTTCTAGATCTTTAATGCAAAGATGGCTTAATGATGGAATTTCAGATGTTGAAACAGGAGCTTTTTTGAGTGCTATGAGAGCAAAGAGTTCTACTGGTGTCGAACTAAGTTCCATGGCTGATGAACTCTTAAATGTTTGCGAATTGCCAGTAGCAAGACCAAATTTGCATTTGGTAGATACTTGTGGAACAGGGGGTGATGGAGCTAATACATTCAATATTTCAACTGCAGTTGCATTTGTAGCTGCATCTTGTGGGGTAAAAATCGCAAAACACGGAAATAAAAGTGCTAGTGGTAAAGTAGGCTCTGCTGATGTTTTGTTAAATCTTGGTTTGAATTTAAATGGTTCATTAGAAAAAGTAATCAAAGCCGTTAGTGAAATTGGAATAACTTTTTTATTCGCACCCGTTTGGCATAAATCTTTAATAAAACTTGCTCCATTAAGAAAGACCCTTGGTATAAGAACAGTCTTTAATCAACTTGGACCATTGGTAAATCCTTTAAGACCCAATGCACAAGTTTTGGGTGTTGCTTCTGAGGATCTTTTAAAACCTATGGGAAGCGCGCTTTTAAGAATGGGTATGAATAGAGCAATAGTTGTTCATGGGTCTGGTGGCCTTGATGAAGCTTCGCTTCAAGGAGATAATAAATTATTATTTGTCGATAATGGTGAATTACGGTTTTCAGAATTAAATATTAAAGACTTTAACCATGAAAATATATCTAACGAAAATCTTGTAGTTTCTGATTCTGAGTCTAACGAGGAAATATTAAAGTCTGTTTTAAATGGTTCCGGACAAAAATCACACATTGATGTAGTTGCCTTGAACTCTGCTTTAGTGCTCTGGGCCGCAGGTATTGAGGATGATTTATATGAAGGATTTAATAAAGCTTTATTTTCGATAAATCAAGGAGATCCTTGGAAAAAGTTTTTACTCTTAAAAAATTTTTTATCCGGAAATGAATTAATTTCAAATTGATGACAAATCAATACAAGAAAAATGCGAAATTAGTTTTAAGTAATGGTATTGTATTTCCAGGATTCTTTTTTGGTGCTTCTGGTACAGCTATTGGTGAAATAGTTTTTAACACGGGTATGACCGGATATCAGGAAGTTATAACTGATCCAAGTTATTATGGACAAATATTAACATTCACTTATCCAGAGATTGGAAATACTGGCATTAATTTTGAAGATTCAGAGTCTAATATTAATGTTAAAGGTATAATAGTTAGAAATTTTTCTTCTAATACCAGCAATTGGAGATCTAAAAAAAATTTTAATCAATGGTTAGTTGATAAGAATATTGTAGGTCTATATGGGATTGATACAAGGGCTCTCGTTAAAATTTTAAGATCAAGTGGCGCGATGAATGGAATTATTACCTCTCTGGATAAAAATGATGAAAGTTGTTTAAAGATAATTAGTGATGTCCCGAAAATGGAGGGATTAAATTTATCAAACGTTGTTTCAACAAAGGAACAATATTTATGGAAAAGTCATACGCAAACAATTTTTGATTTAAGAAAAAGATGTGATGAATCTTCTAAAAAGTTAAAAATAGTAGCAATTGATTTTGGAATTAAAAATTCAATTCTAAATAGACTAGTATCTCATGGTTGTGAAGTTTTGGTTTTGCCTTCTCAATCTTCTATAAAAGATGTTCTACAAAACAACCCAGATGGTATATTTTTCTCAAATGGTCCAGGCGATCCCTCGACTGTTTCTGAAGGTATTGACTTAGCAAAATCACTTATTGAATATGGTGAAATACCTATGTTTGGTATTTGCCTTGGTCACCAAATATTTGGATTAGCATTAGGGGGTTCAACTTATAAATTACCATTCGGACATCGAGGTTTAAATCATCCATGCGGTAAAAATAATAAAATTGAGATAACTAGTCAGAACCATGGTTTTGCTATAGATCCTAATTCCCTCCCAAAGGAGATAGTTAGAGTAACCCATTACAACCTTAACGATAATACTGTTGCAGGCCTAGAAGTTAATAATAAGCCAATATTTAGTGTGCAATATCATCCAGAAGCAGGACCTGGCCCACATGATTCAGATTATTTGTTTAAAAAATTTGTTTCTCTAATGTTAGAAAGATGTTGACATATTGTTTTCTTTTGATTTGATAATTACATTTGATACATTAATTTTTTGGAGGTATTAGATCATAGAAGATTTTCAGAAGTTAACGGTTTCTTTAAGAGGAAACCTTGAGCTTAAAACAAACATAATTGTTTTCACTTTTAAAGGCCAACTTGATGCTTTCTCCGAAAAACAATTTAAGAATTTTGTCATTAATAACCTAAAAAATGAGCTTCCATTCGTTATTGATCTTACAAAAATAGATTTTTTAGATTCTTCAGGTTTGGGAGCCCTTGTACAGACTGCTAAAGAATGCAAAAAATCGAAACTTGGTTTCTCTGTCGTTGGCAATTCGAGAGTGGCTCAAACAATTAAACTTGTTCGTTTAGGAGATTTTCTTAATTTGAAGTCAAGCCTTGATGATGCATTAAATTATTTAAAAAATTGAATTATTGGATTCAAAACTTAGTTCCATATGGATCTCCCGAGGATATAGGTGTTATTCAACTTGCTTGGCTTGGGGATTCGGTATGGGAGCTTCACCAAAGATTAAGACATGTTCATTTCCCTTTAAAATCAAAAGATCTCCATTTATCTGTAGTAAATGAAGTAAAAGCAAAATCTCAGTCAAAATCATTAAGTCAAATTGAGCATTTATTAAATTCATATGAAATTGATCTAATTAGGCGTGCAAGAAATAAAACAAAGAGATATCCAAAATCTTCAGACCCCGCAATATATTCTAGAGCAACTGGTTTTGAAACTCTCATTGGCTGGCTATTTTTAAAAGATCCTCAAAGACTATCAAAACTTTTTGAATATTTAGAATTAAAAATAAATTGAATCTATGAAAAACTCCTCAAATAAATTTCGCGAAAAAAATAATAAAGCGCACAAAAAAAATTCAGATTTTGGTTATTACTCAAAAAATGCAAATCGTTCAAAAAAAAATGATAGTTATTTGTACAATTCTGATAAAAATAAGAATGTTGAAAAATTAAAAATAAGTGATGAAAAAAATACTTTTTCGTCTTTAAAAAGCAGAAATACAAGATTTAAATCTAATAAAGAACTTCCTAATAAAAATTCTGATATGCATCAAGAGTTTGCTAATAAGAGAAATTTTGATGATTGGATATGGGGTAAACATTCGGTGTATGAGGCTCTTATTAGTGATAGAGCTGTTAATAGGATTTGGTGTACTTCGGAAATTTTTTCTTCAGACAAATTCTATATTTTGCTTAAGGAACTTAAATCAAAAGGAGTTCTTATTGAAGAAGTTTCTTGGAACAGGCTTTCGCAACTGACATATGGTGCTTCACATCAAGGTATCGCATTGCAGTTAGCATGCTCTAAAACAATATCTCTTGAACAGTTAATCGACTTTTCTAAAAACAATTCTAGAAATCCTGTAATAGTCGCTTTAGACGGTATTACAGATCCTCATAATGTTGGTGCGATTATAAGATCTGCGGAAGCATTTAATTGCAAGGGTGTAATAATACCTCAGAGAAGGTCTGCAGGATTGACTGGAACAGTCGCTAAGGTAGCTGCAGGAGCCTTAGAATACATTCATGTAAGTAGAGTTGTTAACCTAAATAGAGCACTTGAGGAACTTAAGAAAAATGGTTTTCTTGTTGTTGGCTTATCTGGAGATGGTCAAATATCTATCTCAAATTTTCAAGAAAAAGCACCTTTGGTAGTCGTAGTTGGTTCTGAAGACAAAGGTATTTCTTTACTTACTCAAAAAAAATGCGATTTTATATTAAGTATTTCTCTTAAAGGTAAGACTTCAAGTTTAAATGCCTCTGTGGCGGCCGCTATATCCCTATTTCACTTGACTGGTAAATAATTTTATTGGTAATAATCACTGTTTTTAAACGTCATTAAAATGTTGTTGTTTCAATACATTAATATGATTAATAAAAATTTATTGAATTTTCACTACAAAATTGTATAGAATTTAACAAGAATTTATGGTCTAACAGGCCAAAAAAATTGATTAGAAATTTTGGAAACAAACTCGGTTTAGCCTGGTGGGCTAAAATTGAGACAGAACATCCTAGTATTACCTACTGGTTCGGCCCATTTATTACTAAACGTAGTCTAAAAGAAAATATGTCTTCTTTTATTAAAGATCTTTCTGATGAAGGTTCTAAAAATATTAATTACAGCTTAGTGCGATGTAAAAAAGAAGAACCATTAACTGTTTGATAACTTTGACTTTAAAAATCAATTGAGAAATGAATTTTAATTCTTTAAGAAAAGAAATTACCAGTAATAATGCTTCTGTCAAAGAATTAGTTAATGATATCTTCGCTAAAATTGATCATAAAGATCCTGAAATTAATTCATATATTTGTACTACAAAAGACAATGCCATCGAGCAAGCAGAGAAAATTGATAAATTAATTCAAAATAAAGAAAAGCTACCACCTCTTGCGGGTATGCCTATAGCGATTAAAGACAATATTTGTACTAAAGGAGTTGCAACAACTTGTGCAAGTAAAATGCTTAAAAGCTTTGTTGCCCCTTATGAATCTACAGCCTCAAGTAAATTATGGTCTTCAGGGGGAATTTGTTTAGGAAAAACAAATTTAGACGAATTTGCAATGGGTAGTTCAACGGAAACATCTGTATTTGGTGTCACTTCAAATCCTTGGGATATTAATAGAGTGCCTGGAGGCAGTTCAGGTGGTAGCGCTGCTTCAGTTGCCGCTGGATTTTCTGCAGCGGCTATAGGTTCTGATACAGGAGGATCAATAAGACAACCAGCTTCTTTTTGTGGCGTTGTAGGTCTTAAACCCACTTATGGAAGAGTTAGCAGATGGGGACTTGTAGCATTTGCTAGTTCCCTAGATCAAATTGGCCCAATAACAAATACTGTCTCAGATGCGGCTGAAATTCTTTATACAATATCCGGTAAAGACCCCTTTGACTCAACATGTCTTAATAATCCGGTACCAAATTATTTGACTAACTTAAATAATTCTATAAAGGGTTTAAAAATTGGAATCATTAAAGAATGCTTTGAACACCCAGGGCTTAATACAGAAGTTAAGGAATCTGTTCTTTCAGGAATAGATAGGTTCCAAGCCTTAGGGGCTGAAATTATTGAAGTTGAATGTCCTAGATTTAACGATGGGATTGCGACATATTATGTCATTGCTCCATCTGAAGCCTCTGCAAATTTAGCTAGATATGATGGAGTCAAATATGGCTACAGATCCAATGAAGGTTCAAATCTTATTGATATGACTTCAAAAAGTAGAGCTGAAGGTTTTGGAGATGAGGTACAAAGAAGAATTTTGATAGGTACTTATGCTTTGTCAGCTGGATACAGCGATGCCTACTACAAGAAGGCACAAAAAGTTAGGACACTTATAAGAAAAGATTTTGATTATGCTTTTAAGAAAGTAGATATTTTATTAACTCCAACATGCCCTACCACTGCTTTTTTAAAGGGAGATTTTGTAAATGATCCACTTTCAATGTATTTGTCTGATCTATTAACTGTTCCTGCTAATTTAGCAGGCCTCCCAGCAATAAGTATCCCTTGTGGTTTTGATAATAAAGGTCTACCTATAGGAATGCAATTAATAGGCAATGTATTAGAAGAAGATAGAATATTGAATGCCGCAAATATCTTTGAAATTGATGCTCAGGTAATTAAGAACAGACCTTTATTTTAAATTTGTATTAATAATTAATTTGTAATCACAAAGTATAGATCTTTTAAAAATTTTCTCTATCTTATATATATAAATTATTTGAATATGGCTTTCGTTCCGCTTCATAATCATAGTGACTACAGCTTGCTTGATGGTGCCAGTCAAATTTCAAAAATTGTTGATAGAGCTTGTAATCTTGGAATGGAATCGATAGCTCTTACTGATCATGGAGTTATGTATGGTGTTCTTGATTTGGTCAAGAACTGTCGAGAGAAAGGTATAAAACCAATTATTGGTAATGAAATGTATGTGATAAATGGTTCTATTGACGATCCTCAACCAAAAAAAGAAAAAAGATATCATTTGGTGGTGTTAGCTAAAAACTATACTGGATATAAGAATCTAGTGAAGTTAACAACAATTAGTCACCTAAATGGGATGAGAGGTCGAGGCATTTTTTCTAGACCATGTATTGATAAATCTCTTTTAAGCAAATATAGCGACGGTTTGATAGTTTCTACAGCTTGTCTTGGTGGAGAGATACCTCAGGCTATTTTAAAAGGTAGATTAGATGTAGCAGAAGATATAGCTATTTGGTATAAAAAATTATTTGCAGATGACTTTTATCTAGAAATACAAGATCACGGCTCTATTGAGGATAGAATTGTTAACGTTGAATTAATAAAAATTGGGAAGAAGCATCAAATAAAAGTCATCGCGACCAACGACGCACACTACTTATCAAGTATGGATGTTGAAGCACATGACGCTTTGCTTTGTGTATTAACGGGAAAACTAATAAGTGATGAAAAAAGATTGAGATATACCGGTACAGAATATATTAAAAGCGAAAGTGAAATGCTTGAACTTTTTAAAGATCATATTGATGATGAATCAATTATTGAGGCAGTTAACAATACAGTAGAAATTTCTCAGAAAGTTGAAGAATTTGATTTGTTTGGTAATTATAGAATGCCAAAATTTCCCCTAAACGAAAATACAGATTCATTCTCTTTCCTTACACAATTATCTAATAAAGGCCTTTTAAAAAGACTTAAAAAAAATGATCTTTCAGAAATTGAGGAGAACTATAAAACAAGACTATCTTCCGAATTAAAAATTATTAAAGATATGGGCTTCCCAGATTATTTTTTGGTTGTTTGGGACTACATCAAATTTGCTAGAGATAACTCTATCCCTGTAGGACCAGGTAGAGGCTCTGCAGCAGGCTCATTAGTAGCTTATGCTCTTCAAATTACAAATATAGATCCTGTTGAGCATGGATTGTTGTTTGAGAGATTTTTAAATCCAGCAAGAAAGTCAATGCCAGATATTGACACCGACTTTTGTATTGATAGGAGAAATGAAGTTATAGATTATGTTACTAATCGTTATGGAGAGGATAAAGTTGCGCAAATAATTACTTTCAATAAGATGACCTCTAAGGCGGTTTTGAAAGATGTTGCAAGGGTTTTAGATATACCATATGGAGAAGCGGACAAATTGGCTAAGTTAATACCGGTTGTAAGAGGGAAACCTTATAAATTAAATGAAATGATTGACGAGAAATCTCCTAGCCAAGAGTTTAGAGAAAAATATATTAATGATAATAGGGTGAAAAAATGGGTTGATTTGGCTTTGAGAATTGAAGGAACTAATAAAACATATGGAGTTCATGCTGCTGGAGTTGTTATCGCATCAGATCCTCTTGACGAACTTGTACCTCTTCAAAGAAATAATGAAGGGCAAATAATAACCCAATATTCTATGGACGATATCGAATCACTTGGATTATTGAAAATGGATTTCTTGGGCCTTAAGAATCTTACAATGATTGAAAAAACAGTTTCTCTAATTAATCAATCTACTGGAAGGAAAATAAACATTGATGAGTTACCCCAAAATGATGGTAAAACCTTTGATCTTATCGGGAGAGGAGATCTTGAAGGTATTTTTCAACTTGAATCTTCCGGTATGAAACAGGTCGTTAGGGATTTCAAACCTAGCTCTCTAGAGGATATTTCGTCCATATTGGCTCTTTATAGACCTGGTCCTCTTGATGCAGGCCTTATACCTAAATTTATAAATAGAAAAAATGGGAAAGAAAAGGTTGATTTTCCTCATCCTTTTATTAAGTCAATCCTCACTGAAACCTATGGAATTATGGTTTACCAAGAACAAATCATGAAAATTGCTCAAGACCTAGCCGGTTATTCTCTGGGTGATGCTGATTTACTTCGAAGAGCAATGGGGAAAAAGAAAGTTTCTGAAATGGTAAAGCATAGGAATATTTTTGTAGACGGTTCCATGAAGAAAGGTGTAAATGAAAAATTAGCTAATGATCTTTTTGATCAAATGGTTTTATTCGCAGAATATTGTTTTAACAAAAGCCACTCAACTGCTTATGGTGCCGTAACTTATCAAACTGCATTTTTGAAAGCTCATTTTCCTGTTGCATATATGGCAGCCCTCTTAAGCGTTAATTCTGGCTCTAGCGACAAGATGCAAAGATATATTTCTAATTGTTATTCCATGGGAATAGATGTTATTTCACCGAGCATTAATTTTTCTGGTGTTGATTTCACTATTAAGAATAATCAGATTTTATTCGGCTTATCAGCAATTAAGAATTTAGGAGATTCTGCAATAAGAAATATAATTGAAAACCGAAATAGTTTTGGAACCTTTAATTCATTATCAGATTTGTGCGACCGTTTGCCTTCTAATGTTCTTAATAAAAGAAGTCTTGAATCTCTAATTCATTGTGGAGCATTAGATGAGTTTTCAAATGATAATAATAGAGCTCAGTTATTGTCAGATCTTGAACATGTTATTGAGTGGGCCTCTTCAAGAAATCGTGATAGGTTATCAGGGCAAGGAAACCTATTTGATTCTAAAGAAGAATTTTCTAATGTTGCTTTTTCAGATTCACAATTAGCTAAGGTTGATGATTATTCACTTATTGAGAAATTAAAGTTAGAAAAGCAGCTATTAGGCTTTTACTTATCTGACCATCCTCTAAAGCACTTATCTAAACCCGCAAAACTTGTATCACCTGTAAGCATTTCGCAGTTAGAAGAAACAAAAGATAGAACAAAAGTCTCTTTAGTTGGAATGATCCCTGATTTAAAGCAAATTACAACGAGAAAAGGAGATAGGATGGCTATAGTTCAGCTTGAAGATCTTTCTGGAAGTTGCGAAGCAATAGTTTTTCCAAAAACCTATGTCAGATTATCCGAATTTCTTTTGACTGATACTAGATTATTGTTTTGGGGAACAATAGATAAAAAAAGTGATAAGACTCAATTGATAATTGATGATTGCAGAGAAATAGATAACCTTAAATTGCTTATTATTAATCTTGAAAGTTCTCAAGCATCAGATGTAAGAGTACAAAATACATTAAGAAACTGTTTAACTAAATTTAAACCAGATAAAAATAGATGTGGAATCAAGACTCCAGTTTTAGCTGCAGTAAGAAATGAGCATAGTGTTACTTACGTTAAATTTGGCGATCAATTCTGTATTGAAGATATACAAGGAGCATGCAAATTATTAGAAAAAAATTCATTCAAAGTTAACTTGAAATCTTTAGTTTCCTAGATTAACTTTTATCCTCGAAATTTTGTGTTGCAGGTTTGAAGGCTGCTTTTGCGCGTTGTATGTTCATTGGAATATTTTCAATACCAAAAAAAGATCCAGGCTCTTTATCCCAACTAGCTGATAATATTCCAAAACTCAATCCTGCTAGACCTAACAAAAAAAACAATGCTGAAATTGCAATTGTTGATGAAGGAGGTATTTCAGCAATATTTCTCGTTACTATAATGTAGCTTACTACGAAAACTGACATCCCTAATATTGTTGGTATTCCTGCAGTAAAAAATATTCTTCTTGCCATTCTATCAGCAACGTATTTAGGTATCCCACTTGTTTGTCGCTTTGAGGTAGTTGGTGTAATAGATGTTTTTTCTAGATTCGCAAATGAAGCTTTCTCAGAATAATTTTTTTTCTTTTTATTTGATGTCTTTTTTTTAGATTGTTTTTTTTTCATTAATTGAAATCATCCTCTGATTCCAATTTTTTTTACTAGATCTTGATATCTCTGAATGTTTTTGTCCTTTATATAGGATAATAATCTTTTTCTTTTGCCAATCATTTTTAATAATCCTTGCCTTGAAGCGAAATCATGAATGTTTCCTTGTAGGTGGTCACTTAATTTCGATATTCTTTTAGAGAGCATTGCTACTTGAACTTCAACTGAACCTGTATCAGTTGGATGAACTTGATGATTTTCAATAAGCATCTGTTTTTCAGCTGTATTTAATGTCATGAAATTAATTTTCTTATATTCTATGATACTACGTCATCTTGCTACATTACTACTTTCCTTATCTAGATAATTCATAGCCAATTTCAATAAATTTTCAAATGATAAATTATTTTCGTTTTTTTCAAGAAAATCTACTTCATTAATAATATTTGGCAAAATAGCCCTGATTTCTTTGTTTTTGTAATTTAATGATTGAAGAGTTAACTGAAGATCTTCGATCATTTTATTAATTTCTGGATCCTTAATCTCAAATTCATCTTTTGCTTTTTCTTCTTCAAATTGTATTTCACTTTTAAATTTATTTTTTAGTTCTAAAATTAACCGATCACTCATTTTTTGACCTATACCAGGTACGGAACAAATTAATTTTTTGTTTTCTGTCTTTATTGCATTAATAACTTCACCAATAGAGAATTTATTTAATATCCCCATACCGATTTGAGCTCCAACACCTCGGATGCTTAAGATTTCTATAAAGAAATTCTTTTGTTCTTTTGATATAAAGCCAAATAATAAATCTGAATCATCTTTTTTAATATGTTTTAACCAAAGAGTAATTTTTTTATTAGATATCTGATTTGTTTTTAATTTGAGAAAAAAGGATTCAAGTATTTGTATTTGGTACCCCAATCCTTGACAATTTATTAAAACAAAAAATTTTTGATTAGTTTGCCATAACTCAACCAATTCCCCATTTATCCAACTAATCAATTAACCACCATCCACCTGACAACCAATTAGTGCGCCTGCCGTTCCGCCAGCAGGTACTGCCCAAAATCTATCTTTCCCTCTTGAGGAAGATAGTGCTATTCCTGCACCAAGAAGTCCTCCTATAAAAGAACCTTCACTACAGTCATTATCATCTATTTTTTCAGCTGTACTTTGACCTTCACAAGGTATTACGACGTCCACCTCATAACTTTTCACGTAGCCTGGTTTTGATTTGGTTCCAGGAATGTATTCCTCTCTGTATTCAGTTCTTGTGCAAGTTACTGACTTTGGGGTCGTTGCATTAACTTGAATAATAGGAGAAAAACAAAATAATAAAGTTAAATAGAAAAATTTCACTTTTTTTTTTTTAATATTCATATTCTATGTCCTTTTGATTATTTTGGTAGTAGATATAATAGTTCCTAATAATACTAGTGAAGCTCCTAATAAAAAATTTATATTTATTATTTCACTAAAAAACAAAATCCCCCATATTGACCCGAATAAAACTTGCAAATAGTTAATAGTTGAAGCTTCTGAAGCAGGTAAATTTTTTAATCCTACAGTTAAGAAAGTCTGACCTAATTGAGTAAATAAGCCAATGCCAATTATCCAAACTAATTCATTCCAAGTTGGGGTAACCCAGTTCATTAATACAATTGGCAATAAAGCTATAAAAGAAACAAGTGGAAAATATTCAATAATTACATAAACATCTTCAGTAAATGAAAGTTTCTTAACAGTAACGTAAGCCAATGCAGTGCAGATTGCTCCAAGAAATGCGATGGAAATCGAAGCATTTTCAATTTCAACGTTTATACTTGATAATTGACTTGGATTTAATATTACTAATATTCCAATCCAGCCAATAATTAAGGCAAAAATTATATTCCGAGTTATTTTTTCGTTTATAAATATGCCAGCGAATATAGATATAAAGATAGGATATGTGTACTGAATTACAGTAGATATACTAAGGGGCATATTTCTTATCGCATAAAAAATGCAAACTAAGGCTAAGGTTCCTAAAACACCTCTTAAAATAAGTAATGGCCTATTGTTGCCCCAAGGATTTATATTTTTTAAATAAATTATGAATAATGTAATAATTAAACTTAACAATGATCTGAATAAAACTAATTCATAAATAGGTATCCTTTTATCAATATTTTTTACGCATAAAGTCATTAAACTAAAGAAGAATGAGGCAAATACCAAATTAAACTTATTTAATGAATTAAATTTTTTTTCTAATTCTGCTATATTTGTCATTTAAAAATAGTTTTATTGTGAAATTAAGTAGATTCTTATTTGATTTTGACCTATAACAAATAAATCATTATTTGTTTTTGATAAAAATCTCGATGGTTCATTCTATACACCCAAGAACTATTCAAGAGGTTAAGGAAAAAGCAGATATCGTTGACGTTATATCTGAACATATTGTTCTTAAGAAAAAAGGCAAGGAATTTGTTGGGATTTGTCCTTTTCATGATGATAATAAGCCATCTATGACAGTATCACCAACCAAACAATTCTATTACTGTTTTTCTTGTGGTGCAGGAGGAAACTCTATTAAATTTTTAATGGAATTTACTCGTGCAAATTTTTCAGATGTTGTCCTTTCACTCGCTAAAAAAAATAATATTAATGTTGAAAATCTTGCGGGCCCCCAAGTAGAAGCTTATAAAAAACAACTATCTAGAAAGGAAGAGCTTTATAAAATATTAAGAGTCACTAAAAATTGGTTTAAGTCTCAATTAAATAATTCTCTTGGTTTTGAAGCCATGAAATATTTAACATCTAAGAGAAACTTGAGTAACAAGATTATTGATAACTTTGAATTAGGTTTTGCCCCAAATTCATGGAATGATTTATTTAATTATCTTTCCAAGGTAGAAAAATTCCCCATTAATTTAATATTAGCTTCAGGCCTTGCAATTTCTAAAGATAATTCTGACAAGATTTATGATCGTTTTAGAAATAGATTAATTGTTCCAATACATGATATGCAGGGAAGAGTAGTTGCCTTTGGAGGGAGATCTCTTGATGGTCAGGAACCTAAATATCTTAATTCTCCTGAATCAGAGATATTTGAAAAGGGAAAAATGTTGTTTGCCTTCGAAAAAGCTTCTAGTGATATTAGAAAAAGAGATAAAGCTATTATTGTTGAAGGCTATTTTGATGTTATTTCCCTTCATTCAAAGGGTATAACTAATTCTGTTGCTTCTCTCGGTACCGCATTAAATAAGTATCAAATTTCTCAACTATGTAGATGTACAGATAATAAAAATATAATTTTGAATTTTGATTCTGATAATGCAGGAATTTTAGCTACAAAAAGAGTCATAAAAGAAGTAGAAAGCTTATCTCTTAATGATCAAATTAATCTTAAGATACTTCAACTAAGTCATTTTAAAGATCCTGACGAATATTTAAGTAGTCATACACCTGAAGATTATTTTAATTTAATTGATAAATCATCCTTTTGGATTGATTGGGAGATTGATCAGATCTTCAAAGATCAAGATTTAACTAAGTCTGAAATTTTCCAAAGTGTTATTTCTTCATTGGTAAAACTGTTGAGTAAATTACCTCAATCATCCACCAGAACTCATTATTTACAAAAAGTTTCCGAACAATTAAGTAAGGGACAAGCTAGGTTAGCAATACAGTTTGAACAAGATTTAAGAAATCAAGTAAAGGGTTTTCGTTGGCATGGTAGATCAAAAAAATTTGAACAACCAAATGAAATTTCTCGACGGGAGAAAAATGAATCGGAAATAATTTTTTATTATTTACATTGTCCAGATCTTAGGCTATTTATTCGTGATGAATTTCTTAAAAGAGAAATTAATGTTTTTAATACTAGTTATATTCAAACTCTATGGGAAGCTATTTCAAAAATTGAACAAAATAATTTAGGTTTAAATTACTTAAATGATTTAAAACAATCAAATAGTCAAAATCTTCAAAAAGATTTTTCTTCTATTAACTTAATTTCACTTCTTCCTGACTACTTAGCTCTCAATAATCCTGAATCATCAAATAAAATTAATATTTTTATTAATCCAAATGAGTTGTTTTTAACATTGCTTAGTAATCCTAAGGACAATTTACTAGGAACATTATCACTTCTTGAGAAATATAATTCTCTAAAAAGATGTAGACACTTAATAGAATCTTGGGGATCTCAAAGATTAAAAACTTTAGAAAATTGTATATCTATTTTAATTGATAATCCTTCTTCAGGTTCTTCAAATACAAATAAAGAGATAGATGATCTTTTTAAGGATTTAAACTCAGATGCCATTAAATTTCAGGAATTATATTACCTAGAAAGGCAACATATGAATTTCCTAGACAAACAACGTTGTGGTAATTTCCTCGCTAGTTAATATAAAAATTTTTAATTTATAGGCAGTATTTTTTAATCAAGTTTTTAACTTTTTTGGGTTTATCTTCAAGAACATAAGCTTCTACTTCTTTTGCATAAGTCCCAGAAAAATTTGAACTAGAGAACTCTAATGCTTTTCTTTTACTTTGATGCAATTTGCTTTCTAATTTTTTTATATCCCCAATTGTTTTATTGTCATTACATTTTTGTATCGCATGAGTTGCTTCGTGTCTTAATGCTTTTCTTATCGCCCTCTCTGTTTTGAAGTTATCTTTATTTGGTTGTTGATTCTTATTTCTAAAATTTGTTTTCCTTTTTGCATTTTCAGTACATATTATTATTTTATTTTCTTTAAAATTATGTAGCCCTTTTATTTCTTTGTTTAATAGACATTCAATTTTATTTTCTTCAACTATGTAGTTTGCTTTCATTAATAAGTTAAGAATCTCTGTATCTAATTTGCTCAAAAATAATATAAATTCCATTCTTTTTTGTTTACTTCACTATAGTTGGGATTTGTTCTATATCAGTTGTAGATGAACGACTTAAGAAATTCTTATTCATCTTCCAACTTTGTGGATTTTTTGTAATGGCCCATGTAATTGCATTGTTATTAAATCTTTTATTTAATAAATCAATCGTTTTCATAAGATTCGTTGATTTTTTTAAGACTTTCTGAGATTTGTAATTGATAACTGATTGCTGTAAATATTCGCTATTTGTTAAATCCTGCATTAAAACACCAGCCTTTGAGAATTTATATTCGGGATTATAAATTTCTTTAGATAATTCAACTACTATTTTTAAAATATTGTTTGTGTCATCTGTTGCATTTGTAAGTTTTCTATGAGCACTTCTTTGATAATTTTGACTTGAATATTTACTGGTTCTAGCAAATACTCTAATATTAGATGATTGTAAATTCTGACTTCTCATTTTTTCAGAGGCTTTTATTGCGTGAGTTGCCAGTGCTTGAGTTAAGTCTTCTAATTTTGTGATAGGCGTGCCGAAACTTCTGCTCACCTGAATTTCTTTTTTTGATTTCATGTTTTTTTCTATGGGCAGGCATCTATGGCCTTTCAGTTCTAATTGCAGTCTTTTCCCTACGATGCCTAATTTCTTAATGATTTCATTTTCTTCCATATCTCTCAGCTCTCTCGCATTTTTTATACCTTTACTTTGTAACCAATTAGAGGTTTGTTTTCCGACTCCCCATATCTTATCTATACTAATTCTTTTCAAATAATTATTCTCATTTTCGGTTCTAGCTAAATCAAATATTCCAGCTGAATAATCAATATTTTTAGCTAGTTTATTAGCAATTTTTGCTCTTACTTTATTTTCTGCTATTCCTACTGTTATGGTAATCCCTAGATTCTGATATATCAATGATCTTATGCTTCTTGCCCAAGGATATAGATTTTCATCATTAGGTCTAGAAATCGAGACGAATGCTTCGTCAATGGAATAAATTTCTATCTGTTCACAGTAGTTTTTCAGTGAATTCATTAGTCTTCTGCTCATATCCCCATAAAGCGAGTAGTTTGAGCTTAAGACTGCTACATCTAGTTTATTTAGTCTTTCTTTGACCTTAAAATACGGAGTTCCCATTTTAATTTTTAAAGCTCGCGCTTCAGGGCTTCTTGCAATAATACATCCGTCATTATTAGATAAAATTACTACTGGTTTATTTCTCAAATGAGGATTAATATTTTGTTCACATGAAGCGTAAAAATTATTAGCATCTATAAGAGCTATTGCATCAATATTTGAAATTCTCATAAATATCTATGTATTGAATAAATAACAACTCCCCATATCTGTACATCAATATGGTTTTTAAATCTAAAATCAGGATAATTATGATTTTCTGATTTTAAATATAATTCATTATTTTTTATAGATAATCTTTTTATTGTAAATTCTCCGTCTATCATTGCAATGATGATATTCCCTGGCCTGGCTGTTAAGCTCTTGTCTACTATTATTAAATCTTTATCTTTAATTCCTGCATTTATCATTGAGTCACCTTTAACTCTAAGAAAAAAAGTGCTAAAAGGATTAGATATTAAATGTTCATTTAAATCAATATTTTCTTCTGTATAGTCATCTGCAGGAGAAGGAAACCCTGCTGATACCGAATCAGCTAATAAGGGGATTTTAAATGTTTTAGTAGTTGAATCAAAAGAATCCAAGATTAAATTTAATAGTATATATGTACTATATATCAAAAAATCAAAAAATAGTTAGTTATTAAACTTTTATAGATTAATTTTAGATTGAATATAATCTTTTTAAGAACGATGGTAAGGGGAGTTGTTTGATATAGAAATAGCTCTATAGATTTGCTCGATTAGGATTAATCTAGCTAATTCATGAGGAAAAGTTAAAGGAGACAGGCTTAGTATAAGATCTGATTTTTCTTTTATATCTGAACTAACTCCATCAGTATCACCGATTAAGAAATTGATTTTTTTATTTTTAAAATTCAAGAGTAAGGAACATAGTTCAACTGAATTAAACTGTTTTCCTTCTTCACTTAGGCAGATAATAATATTGTTATTGGATCTAAGATTATTTAAATTAAAAGTCTTTAACTCATTAATGATAAGTTCAGGCATTCTTTTTTTGTATTGATTAATTCCATCTCTAATCCAAAATTTCTTTATTTTGCCGATAGCATAAATTGATAATCTATTACTCTGAATCATAAGTAAATATCAAAACTAATTATTCATCAAGAAGATAATTAAATTCATCATATAGTTCCTCTTCGGTTGTTAATTTCTTGGAAAAATTATCTTTTTTAGAATTCATATTAATTTGATTAATCTCACTTTTTCTTAGTAAATTATTAACGTTGGAAGTCTCTTCTAAAGATTCTGAATTATCAATTAAAGAATAAAAAATTTTATTGGGATCATCTGAATTAATTGGATAGTTGATTAAATTATCATTATTAGTTATGTGTGTGTAATTATTTATATTTTTAGTTTCGTTATTTAAATTATTCTTTTTTTTTAATTTATTGAGTTTATCTAAATTTTTTTTTGATAAGCTCATGATATAAAGGATTAAATAAATTCATATTTAATTTAAACATATTATTTATCTTTTAGATGAATTCTAAAAACTATCATCCAAAAAAAAGACTTGGACAACACTGGTTGGTAAATAAAAAAATATTAGAAAAAATTAAAGAAATTGCTGTTCTTAATGAAAATGACTTTATTTTAGAAATTGGTCCTGGTAAAGGAGCTTTAACATCAAAGTTGTTAGATTCAGAAATTAAAAAATTACATGCAATTGAATTAGATAAAGATTTAATAAATTTATTAAATGATAAATTCAGTAATAATGATAAGTTTTCACTGCAGCAGGGAGATATTCTTTCTGTAAATTTAGATTCGATTAATAAGAAGATTACAAAAGTGATTGCAAATATTCCTTATAATATAACTGGCCCAATATTGGATATTTTCATAGGTCGATTGGGCATTATAAGAAACTATAATTACGAAAAAATAATATTTTTAATGCAGAAAGATGTTGTAGATAGGATTTTGTCAAAAGAAGGTGGTCCCAATGCTGGTGCGCTTAGTATAAGAATGCAACTTTTATCAAAAATAAAAAGAATATGTGATGTGCCGCCTTCATCATTTAGTCCTCCTCCAAAAGTTTTTTCTTCTTTAGTAGTTTTCGAACCAATTAAAAATGATTTAAGATTAGATATTAGTCTAGAAAAATATATAGATAAACTTCTTCGAATTTCATTTAATTCAAGAAGAAAAATGCTTAGAAATACTCTTAATTCAATACTTTCAAATGAAGAGATAAATGAATTAACTGAATCTTCAAAAGTTTGTTTTAATTTAAGACCACAAGATATTTCAATTGACCAATGGATTAAGCTTGCAGAAAATTGTATTAAAATTAAAAAATAAAAAATTTAAGTATATGCAAGATTTAGCTAAAAAGAAAATAAATATAAAATCTCCTGCCAAAATAAATTTGCACCTTGAAGTAATTGGTAAAAGAAAGGATGGATTTCATGAATTAGCAATGATTATGCAAAATATCGATCTTGCTGATTATTTAGAATTTGAAATTAATAATGAAGGTTTAATTAAACTTGAGTCTGATTGTAATTATTTAAGCCTATCTGATGATAACTTAATTGTTAAATCCGCAAACCTATTAAGGAAAAATTCAAATTTAGATTACGGTGCGAATATATTTTTAAGAAAAAATATCCCAATTGGCGCAGGATTAGCTGGTGGATCCAGTAATGCAGCCGCAACATTAATTGGTCTTAATAATTTATGGAATTTGAAATTAGATCAAGAAGCTTTATGTTCATTAGCATCAACTTTAGGATCAGATATTCCCTTTTTTATAAATGGTGGAATTCAATTATGTTTTGGAAGAGGCGAAATTTTGGAGAAATTAGATTCAACCCTTGAATATGGAGCAATTCTTCTAAAAAATCCGAATGTAACAGTATCAACTGCTGAAATTTATAAAAAATATAGTAATAGATTTTGTGATCAATATCTTACTGATACAGAAATGATTGAGAACATAAGAAAAAATTTAAGAGATAATGCTTTAAATAACTTAAATTTTGATAATCAACATTTATCTATTAAAAATGATTTGCAGTTAATTGTTGAAAATGAAAATAATTCTGTAAAGCAGGCATTATATTTACTTTCTAAATTAGAAAATTGTCTCACATTTTCAATGAGTGGATCAGGCCCTACTTGCTTTGCACTCTTTAAAGATATAGATACTGCTAAAAAAGAATTAACTGCAAATTATAAAATGTTCAGAAATAAAGGTTACGACTCATGGGTTTGCACTTTCCTTAAAAAGGGCATAACATTCTTTTAATTTTTTATTCAAATTTTATTGTGGCTGAAAATAGTAATGAGAATATTGAAAAAAACATTCCCGAAAAAGGACCATTTAATTTTATTGTAGGATCATTAACAAGTTTTCTATTATTTATATTTTTTTATTTTTTAAGTAATAAAATTGCAATTTATTTTTCAGTACATAAACCATCTAATTCTTCTGAAATAGTCCAAAATATTTCTTCTAGTATTAATACCTTAATAATTGGATTATCTTTTTTGCTAACTTTCTCTTTTGGCTTTATTGGTATTGGACTTTTTATTGTATTTATTCGCAGTTTTTTTCTGAAGAAAAGTTGAATTGCCAATATTATATTAAAAATACTTTCTTTGAATGTCTTTACATGACCTAGGGCTTTTAATACTTTTACTTTCACCAGGAATGATATTATCAATATTACTTCTCATAACTTTTGCGGAAGGAGGATAAATTAATCAAAGTGGTAGGATTATATATGTGATTAATTAGGTAATTATTTGTGGCTGGAACATTATTATTTAATGCTTTGAAAGAGGCAATTGATGAAGAAATGGCAAATGATGTAAATGTTTGCGTTATGGGTGAAGATGTTGGTCAATATGGAGGATCTTATAAGGTAACTAAGGATTTATATGAAAAATATGGAGAGTTAAGAGTATTAGATACTCCAATTGCAGAGAATAGTTTTACAGGTATGGCTGTCGGTGCTGCAATGACTGGGTTAAGACCAATAGTTGAAGGAATGAATATGGGTTTTTTGCTTTTAGCGTTTAATCAGATATCAAATAATATGGGCATGCTTAGATACACAAGTGGCGGAAATTATAAAATCCCAGCAGTGGTTCGTGGACCTGGAGGAGTTGGTCGTCAACTTGGTGCTGAACACAGTCAGAGACTAGAAGCATATTTTCATGCGGTTCCAGGTATAAAAATTGTTGCATGCAGTACACCTACAAATGCTAAAGGTTTAATGAAAGCAGCTATAAGGGATGATAATCCGGTTCTGTTTTTCGAACATGTTCTTCTATACAATTTGTCTGAAGAATTACCTGAGGGTGATTACACATGCGCTTTAGATCAGGCTGACGTTGTAAAAGAAGGTAAAGATATTACTTTGTTGACTTATTCAAGAATGAGACATCACTGCTTTAAAGCTCTTGAAGAATTAGAAAAAAAAGGAATAGATGTTGAGTTAATTGATTTAATAAGTTTAAAACCATTTGATATGGAAACCATCTCAAAATCAATTAGAAAAACAAATAAAGTAATTATTGTTGAAGAATGTATGAAGACTGGAGGTATTGGTGCAGAATTAATTGCCTTGATAACGGAAGAGTGCTTCGATGATCTTGATGCCCGACCAATTAGATTATCTAGTCAGGATATTCCAACTCCCTATAATGGAAATCTTGAGAATTTGACAATAATCCAACCACATCAAATAGTTGAAAAAGTAGAAGATTTAATTATTGGGAGTATATAGGCAATGAAAAGAAGGCAAGGTTGGCTTTTTTTTATTATATTTCTACTTACGTTATCTGTTTATCTATTAACAAATTATCCCTTACAGCTGGGATTGGATTTACAAGGTGGTTCTCAACTTACCCTACAAATTATTAAAGAGGATGGTAAGGTAACAAGGGATGAACTTGAAGCAGTTAATTCGGTTATAGATAGACGCGTTAACAATTTAGGAGTTTCTGAGTCTAATTTGCAAACCCTCGGTGGAGATCAATTAATTTTAGAATTACCAGGTGAGCAAAATCCATTAGTTGCTTCAAGGGTATTAGGTAAGACTGCATTATTAGAATTTAGAACTCAAAAAGAAGGAACATCTAAAGATTTAAAAACCCTGCAACTTCAGAGGTTGAGTATTAAAGAATTAATTGAACAATATTCTATTGCAGAAAAAAGTCAAAATGATGATAATTTCTTAAAAGTTATTCAAGATAATCTTTATGATTTAGAGCAAGAATTGAATTATTCATCTTCTAGTAATGATTTATATGGGAAGTTAATTGAAATAAAAAAATATGTTAATAAAGAAATTACAAATTTATTTATTAAAACAGATTTATCTGGCAAGGATCTTATTAACGCCGGAAGGAGACAAGAACAAACAAATAGTAATTGGGAAGTTTTATTAAATTTTAGTAATTCAGGAGGTGAAAAGTTTGCAGAAATTACAAAGTCAATTGCTGGAACTAATCAACTATTGGCTATCATTCTTGATGGTGAATCAATAAGTGAAGCCAGTGTTGGTAATCAGTTTGCTAGTACTGGGATTACAGGTGGATCAGCAACAATAAGCGGTAATTTTAGTGCTGAGAATGCTAGAGAATTAGAAGTTCAACTTAAAGGAGGTTCATTGCCATTGCCAATTGAAATAGTAGAAACTAACACAATAGGGGCTCTGTTGGGATCTAAAAATATTTTAAAAAGTCTTTATGCAGCAATTATTGGGTTAATTTTTGTTGGTATTTTTATGATTTTTAATTATAGAATTCTAGGTTTTGTTTCAGTTCTTTCTCTAGTACTTTATGGTTTCTTTAACTTAGCCATATATTCTCTAATTCCTGTAACTTTGACTTTACCTGGAATTTCGGGGCTTATACTTAGCATTGGTATGGCTGTTGATGCAAATATTCTAATATTTGAGAGAATTAGAGAAGAATTATATGATGGTAATACTCTTACACGATCTATTGACAGCGGTTTTCAGAGAGCTAATTCATCTATAGTTGATGGTCATATTACAACTCTTCTTAGTTGTTTTGTATTGTTTTTATTAGGAACAAATTTTGTTAAGGGTTTTGCGGCAACATTAGGTATCGGAGTCTTAATAAGTTTGTTTACCTCATTAAATTGCTCTAAAACTATTTTGCGATTTTTTACAACATATCAATCTTTGAGACAGAAAAATCTATATCTGCCAAGTAATAATTTTTCAACTTAAATTTTTTATTTCAAATTTCCCATGAAATACAATCTTGAACTAATAAAAAATAAAAGAAAGATAATTGGTTTTTCAACTGTTCTTATAATGTTTAGTCTTTTAGGAATTTTATATTCTAATTTTAATACTACTTATAAGAAACCTATTAATTTAGGGATGGATTTTGTTGGGGGAAATGAACTAAGAATAGAGAGAATTTGTAATGAGGAATGTTCTAATTTTTCTCCTGATTTGGTTTTAGAAAATCTAAGAGAGATCTCTAAAAATAAAAACGTTTTAAACAATATTAAATTACAATCTCAAAATAATAATAAATTGATTTCAATAAGAACACCTTATTTGAGTATCGAAGAATCAAATAATCTTATTAGTAATCTTGATAATATTATTGGACCTCTAAATTATGAGAGTAAGGATTCAAGATTAATAGGTCCAAAGCTTGGGAAAAGATTACTTACTAATTGTGTTACTTCATTGTTAGTTTCTTTATTTGCAATTTCTTTATATATAACTATTAGATTTGATAAAAAATATGCATTATTTGCATTATTAGCTTTATTCCATGATTTATTAATTGTTTTCGGTATATTCTCTTGGTTGGGAATTATATTATCTGTAGAGGTAAATAGTTTATTTGCTGTGTCCTTGCTTACTATTGCTGGTTATTCTGTAAATGATACTGTTGTTATTTTTGATAGAATTCGTGAAAATTTAAAATCAAAGAAAGAAGGCTATAACGAAACTATTCAATTATCAGTAAACGAATCATTTAGGAGAACAACATTTACAAGTATTACAACTCTAATCCCTTTAATTAGCATAATTTTGTTTGGATCTTACTCGCTATTTTGGTTTTCTTTGGCTTTATCATTAGGAATTATAGTTGGAAGTTATTCAAGTATTTTATTGGCTCCATCTTTATTGCTTAAAGACTGATATTAGTCTTCTGATTTTATGAAATTGAATTACTATTTGATAATTTTACTTTCTTTAGTTTTAATAGATCTTTCTACTGAGCTAAGAATATTATTTGATCATTTTACTTTTAATTCACTATATTTTGCTATTGGTAAACATCCCTTAGCGATCTTTATACTTTTCTCATATCCATATTTATATAAAAAAATAAAGTAGTTTTAAATATCTTTAAATGATTCTTTGATTAAAACCTGAATCACTACAGCTAATGGAAGAGAAAGTATTAAGCCTAATGGACCAAAAATGAAGGTAAATCCAAATTGTGATATTAATGTTAAACCAGGCAGTAAGTTTGCTTTTTTCTTCATAATTGAAGGCATTATTATATAACTTTCAATATTTTGAATTATTACATATGCTCCTAAAACGGCCAATGGTTTCCAAAAATTATCTAGTAGTGCAATTGAGATTGGAAATATCCCACTAATAACTGGACCTATATTTGGAATAATGTTAAGAACCATTGCTATTAAAGCATTTGAGACAACATATTTAACGTCTAATATAGACAGAACTATTAATGATAATAGACCTACTGATAATGAGCTTATTACCATAGAAAAGGTCCAATTTGATAATGCGATATTGCA